>DAOUYK010000116.1 GCA_030666145.1 Mycolicibacterium sp.
GTCAGGACGGCAAAGACGGTCATCGACATCCAGAAGCCGTTTCGGCCCGATTCTCTGACGACGTCGTCGCCGGCCCCCACCCCGGAAGCGATGACCTGGAAGCTGGTCATCATGTCGTTGCCCTGGAAGCTGAACAGCACCGACAGCCGAACGCTCAATATGACGAGCAGCAGGATGCCGGCCAGCCACAGCCACACCACGACACTTTCGGGGCCGGTGAAGTATCCCCGGGTGATGCGCCAGAACTGCTGACCCCAGGTGGTGAAGCGGGCGATCAATGTCACGGCCACGAGCGTGGCCACCGCCGCGTACCCCCAGCCTTGGGCGATCCACCACAGCGAGGTCCAGACCTCGCCGCTCCAATCGAGGGTGGGGCTGAACAAATCCATCCGGGCAAGGTACCGCGACAGCGGGCCCACCCTTCGACAGCACCCCGTTCAACCGAAGTGAGCACGCTGCCGCCCGGCCTACAGGTTGGTGTCCGACCAGTGCCGCGTACCGTAAACGTGTGGCTCGCAACTCTTCGAAGACCCCCGCGAATCCCAACACGGGAAGGTTGTCCAACCGGTTCTGGAAACTACTCGGCGCAAGCGCGCAGAAGGACCAGACGCAGTCGACCGTCCTGGTCGATGAATCTGCCGAGTTCGACGCGAAGGCCGCCCAGCTCAACGACGAGCAGTTGCGCAAGGCGGCCCGTGCACTCGATCTCGACGACCTGGCTGACTCCGCAGACATACCGCAGTTCCTGGCGATCGCTCGTGAGGCAGCCGATCGCAGCGCGACGTTGCGCCCGTTCGATGTACAGCTGCACGCCGCACTGAGGATGCTGGCCGGCGACGTCGTCGAGATGGCCACCGGCGAGGGAAAGACGCTGTCCGGTGCGATCGCCGCCGCCGGCTACGCGCTTGCGGGTCGCAGCGTGCACGTCATCACCATCAACGACTATCTGGCTCGCCGTGACGCCGAGTGGATGGGTCCGCTGATCGAAGCGATGGGCCTGACCGTCGGCTGGATCACGGCCGACTCCACCGCCGCCCAGCGCCGCGCGGCCTACCAAAGCGATATCACCTACGCGTCGATCAACGAGATCGGCTTCGACGTGCTGCGCGACCAACTGGTGACCGACGTCGAGAATCTCGTGTCCCCGAATCCCGACGTCGCGTTGATTGACGAGGCCGACTCGGTGCTTGTCGACGAGGCGCTGGTACCACTGGTACTGGCCGGAACCAGCCACCGGGAGAAACCGCGCATCGAGCTCATCCGACTCGTCGGCGATCTCATCGAGGGTAAGGACTTCGCCGCCGATACCGATAGCCGCAACGTGCACCTGACCGAAGTGGGCGCTCAAAAAGTGGAAGCGGCGCTCGGTGGCATCGACCTGTACTCCGAGGAGCACGTGGCCACCACGCTCACAGAGGTCAACGTCGCACTGCACGCCCGCGCGCTGCTGCAACGCGATGTCCACTACATCGTGCGCGACAAAGCGGTACACCTCATCAACGCGTCCCGCGGCCGCATCGCAACCCTGCAGCGCTGGCCCGACGGTTTGCAGGCCGCAGTGGAAGCCAAGGAAGGCATCGAGACCACCGAGACGGGGGAAGTGCTCGACACCATCACAGTGCAGGCGCTGATCAACCGGTACCCGCGCGTCTGCGGAATGACCGGCACCGCGCTAGCTGCCGGTGAACAGCTCCGCCAGTTCTACAAGCTAGGCGTTTCACCGATCGCACCCAACACCCCCAACATCCGCGAGGACGAAACCGACCGGGTCTATGTCACGGTGGCAGCCAAGAACGACGGAATCGTCGAACACATTGTGGCCGTTCACAAAACAGGCCAGCCAGTGCTGGTGGGCACTCGCGATGTCGCCGAGTCCGAAGAGCTGCACGAGCGTCTTGTCAAAGCCGGTGTACCGGCGGTCGTCCTCAACGCCAAAAACGATGCGGAGGAGGCTGCCGTCATCGCCGAAGCGGGTGCGCTGAATGCGGTCACCGTGTCCACGCAGATGGCCGGCCGCGGCACCGACATCCGGCTGGGCGGATCGGACGTGGACGATAATGCCGCCGAAAAAAAGCGAGTGGCCGAACTCGGGGGACTGCACGTCATCGGCACCGGTCGCCACCACACGGAGCGGCTGGACAATCAGCTACGGGGTCGCGCCGGTCGACAGGGCGATCCTGGCTCATCGCTGTTCTTCTCCAGCTGGGAGGACGACGTCGTCGTATCGCATCTCGAGCCACACAAGCTGCCTCTCGATTGCGACGAGGATGGCCGGGTTTTGGCCCCAAAGGCTGCAAGCCTGCTCGAGAATGCCCAGCGGATCGCTGAAGGTCGCCTCCTGGAAGTGCACTCCACCACCTGGCGTTACAACCTGTTGATCGCCCAGCAACGTGGCATTCTCGTCGAGCGTCGCAACACGCTGCTGCGAACCGCGACGGCGCGTACGGAGCTCGCCGAGCTGTCGCCGGCCCGCTACGAAGAGCTCGTCGAGCAGCTCAGCCCGGGAGCTGAGGAGAAGCTGGAGAAGATCTGCCGGCTGATCATGCTGTATCACCTGGACCGCGGCTGGACCGAGCATCTGGCCTACCTCGCCGACATCCGGGAAAGTATCCACCTGCGCGCCCTGGGCCGACAAAATCCACTCGACGAATTCCACCGGATGGCCGTGGACGCCTTCGCCTCGTTGGCCGCCGACGCCATCGAAGCGGCCCAGCAGACGTTCGACACTGCGCCCTCGATCGAGGACGAGTTGGGGGTCGATCTGTCCAAGTTGGCACGGCCGACCTCGACGTGGACATACATGGTCCACGACAACCCGCTGGCCGACGACGCGATGTCCGCGCTGAGCTTGCCGGGCGTGTTCCGCTAGGTTCTACTCATGGCCGAAGTGGCGGGTGGGAACGCTGCGACCCCGGCGGTCCCCCAGGATCGGGTGCTGACGGTACCGAATGCGCTGTCGGTCATCCGCCTGGTGTTGGTACCTGTCTTCCTGTATCTGCTGCTGGTTGCCGGTGCTACGGGTTGGGCAATCGCCGTGCTGATGTTCAGCGGGGTATCTGATTGGGCGGACGGCAAGATCGCGCGCATGTTCAACAACCAGTCCTCGCGGCTGGGTGCACTGCTCGACCCCGCCGTTGACCGGGTCTACATGATCATCGTGCCGATCGCGATGGCGATCGCCGGCGCGCTCCCATGGTGGATCGTGGGCCTGCTGCTCGGGCGTGACCTGGTGCTGGCCGCGACGCTACCGCTGCTGCGTAGCCGGGGACTGGTGGCACTGCCGGTCACATACATCGGCAAGGCGGCGACGTTCGCGCTGATGTCGGGCCTTCCACTGGTGCTGTTGGGGCAGTTCGACGCGCTATGGGCACGGGTCGTTCTGTCCATCGGGTGGGGTTTCCTCATCTGGGGCCTGGCCATGTACCTGTGGTCGGCGATTCTCTACCTGATCCAGGTGGCCATGGTGATACGCGCTATGCCCCGCACTGCGCCGGATACCATGCCTGCGGGTGAATAGTCAGCCCGTGAGCAATTTGGGTGGTTTCGACGCCGGACGCAACACCGGCGAGGCGGGCGGCCCGACGCTGATTCCGGTGCCGTCATTGCTCCGGTCGTTACTTTCCGACCACCTCGACCCTGGCTACGCGACAGCGGCAGGCGCAAATCAGCAGCGGGCAAGGCCGGTGGAGTGGACCTGGCAGATACTCGCGGCGGTGGTGGTGGCGACGGTGTTCGCGCTTGCCTGGGCGCAGGCGCAGTCCACCGCACCAAGAGTGCGCGAATCGCAGCGGGCGCTGGCGGGAAGCGTGCGGCACGCCGAGGCAACCACGGTCGAGCTCACCGCCCGCCGAGACCGGGTGGCGGCCGAGGTGGACACTCAACGGCGCATGCGTCTCGAAGGAGACGCGACCGGCCGGCAGCTGCTGGAGAACCTGGACGAAGCCAACTCCGCGGCGGGAGTTACACCGGTGATCGGGCCGGGACTCACCATCACCATCACTGATCCTGGGAGTTCGCCTGACCTCTCCGACGTGTCCAAGCAGCGCGTGCCGGGCAGCAGGCAGGTCATCCTGGACCGCGACCTGCAACTGGTCGTCAACTCGTTATGGGTCAGCGGCGCTGAAGCCATCGCGGTGGGCGGCGTACGCGTGGGCCCAAACGTGACGATCCGTCAGGCCGGGGGCGGCATTCTGGTCGATAATCAGCCGATCACCAGTCCGTACACCGTCATCGCGATCGGCCCGCCAAATGCGATGCGGGATGCCTTTTCCCGCAGCACTGGCCTGCAACGCCTGCGGCTGCTGGAGATGTCCTACGGCATCGGAGTCACTGTCGCCGCCGGTGACGGGCTGACGCTGCCCGCGGGGTCGGTTCGAGAAGTCAACTTCGCCAAACAGATTGGGCCCAATTGATCGGAATCGTCGCAGTCGCCGTCGGCATCGTGCTCGGTGTCGTCTTCCATCCCAGTGTCCCAGAGTTCGTCCAGCCCTACCTGCCGATCGCGGTTGTGGCGGCCCTCGACGCCGTGTTCGGCGGTCTACGCGCGTACTTGGAACGGATCTTCGACTCCAAGGTGTTCGTGATCTCGTTCGTCTTCAATGTGCTGGTGGCCGCACTGATCGTCTATGTCGGGGATCAGCTGGGCGTTGGCACCCAGCTGTCGACGGCGATCATCGTGGTGCTCGGCATCCGGATCTTCGGCAACGCGGCCGCACTGCGGCGCCTGCTTTTCGGGGCGTGATGGAAGAGCCAACCGGCGAGGTGACCCCCAAAATCGGTGAACCGAGCTCTAGCGGCGTGCCAGATACGCCTCCTCGGAGACGGTCGCAGGTCGTCTTCAGCGTCTTGGCCGTGCTGTTATGCCTGCTCCTGGGCGTCGCGATCGCCACCCAGGTCCGCCAGACGGGGTCGGGTGACTCGCTGGAAACAGCGCGACCCGCAGACCTGCTGGTGCTACTCGACTCACTGCAACAGCGTGAGGCGGCGTTGAGTACCGAGCTCGCTGATCTGGAGCAGACCCTGACCCAGCTCCAGGCCTCGGGCAGCAGCGATCAGGCAGCGATCGAGAATGCCAGGGCGCGCCTGGCCGCACTCTCGATACTTATCGGCACCACGCCCGCAACTGGGCCCGGGGTGACGCTGACCATTGAGGACCCTGTGCAAGGTATCTCCGCAGAGACGACGCTCGACGTGATCAACGAGTTGCGTGCTGCGGGCGCTGAGGCGATGGAGATCCGGGGAAGGCGCGGCGGCGAGCAGGTCTCGGTGCGGGTAGGAATGAGCACCTGGGTCGTCGGTGTCCCCGGCGCTCTGATCGCCGATTCCGCGACTCTGGGTCCGCCGTATACGGTTCTCGCGATTGGGGATCCGCCCACACTTGCCGCGGCGATGAACATCCCGGGTGGAGCGCAGGACAGCATCGAACGCGTCGGCGGCACCATGGTGGTACAACAATCCGACCGGGTCGATGTCACGGCCTTGCGGCAACCGAAACCGCACCAATACGCTCAGCCCGTCAAGTAACCACCGCCGCCGGCCGTATTTTCGGACCGGGGATTGACCAGAGATAGAGGAGCGCCGTGAGCGATATTCCCGCGGAGTTGGCCTACACCGCCGAACATGAATGGGTGCGACGGACCGGCGACGACACCGTGCGCGTCGGTATCACCGACTTCGCACAGTCCGCACTCGGAGACGTTGTGTTTGTCCAACTGCCCGAGGTTGGAGTCAACGTTGCAGCCGGGGATTCGTTCGGTGAGGTGGAGTCCACGAAATCCGTTTCCGACCTGTACGCGCCCCTCTCCGCGAAAGTCGTTGCAGTAAACGGCGATCTGGACGGGGACCCGCAGTTGGTCAACTCCGACGCCTACGGTGCGGGCTGGTTGGTCGAACTCCAGGTCGAAACAGGTGCCCTCGAGGCCGCCCTGGCTGGGCTAATGGACTCCGACGGCTACCGCGAACACGTGACTGGCTGAGGTGTTGTTGTGACTGACTGAAATGTTGTTAGGGTCTTGCGACCGGATTGCAACGCGCGGATCCGGCGGTGGTGGCCACAATGGAGTCTACTGCGCGGTACGGTCGACATCATCGGCGTGACAGCGGGGGTTCCGGCCGGATACTGCCACAGCAGCCAGTGAGGAGCAGCGAGTGACGGACAAGGACTTCAATTCAGGGGCTGACTCTGACGAGGTCACCGTGGAAACGACATCGGTGTTCCGGGCAGACTTCCTCACCGAACTGGACGCTCCACCGGAGACAGGTGGCGAGAAGGCAGTCTCCGGCGTCGAAGGACTGCCGGCCGGATCCGCATTGCTGATCGTCAAACGCGGGCCCAACGCGGGGTCACGCTTCCTGCTCGACCAGCCCACCACCTCGGCCGGTCGACATCCTGACAGCGATATTTTCCTCGACGATGTCACCGTGAGCCGTCGGCACGCCGAGTTTCGGCTCGAGAATGACGAGTTTCAGGTCGTTGATGTGGGCAGCCTCAACGGTACGTATGTCAATCGAGAACCAGTCGATTCCGCACTACTCGCCAATGGTGACGAAGTGCAGATCGGCAAGTTCCGCCTCGTGTTCCTCACCGGCCCCAAGGACGACGGCGCCGCCGGTTAGGCGACGCCGCCGAATAGCCGACACCACGAGCGCTAGTGCTGACGGCCAGATGACACAACCCGACGTACCCGGGCTGAACGGGATGTCGATCGGGGTCGTCCTCGATCTGCTTCGCCGCGACTTCCCCGACGTGACCATTTCCAAGATCCGATTCTTGGAGGCGGAGGGCCTGGTCACCCCCGAGCGCACAGCATCAGGGTATCGACGGTTCACCGCCTACGACTGCGCCCGCCTACGGTTCATACTCACCGCTCAGCGCGACCAGTACCTTCCCCTCAAAGTCATCAAGGCACAGCTCGACGCCCATCCCGACGAGGAGCTGCCACAGACCGGAACGGCATACCGTACACCGCGTCTGGTCACCGTCACCGACAGCACGGCACACCCAGAACAACCCGGCTTCCCAAGCCGGCCCTCGGTCGCACCGACGCAGGTACGACTGAGCCGGGAAGACCTGCTCGAACAATCCGGCGTCGACGATGAGCTACTCGCCTCGCTGGTCAAGGCCGGCGTTATCACCCCCGTCTTCAAGAGCGCTCAGACCATGTTGTTCGACGAACATTCTGTCGTCATCGCACAATGCGCCCGCGCCCTCGCCGACTATGGCGTCGAACCACGCCACCTGAGGGCTTTCCGGTCCGCCGCAGACCGGCAATCCGATCTCATCGCCCAGATCGCCGGCCCGGTGGTAAAGGCCGGCAAAGCCGGAGCGCGTGATCGCGCCGACGATCTGGCCCGCGAGGTGGCAGCGCTAGCGATCACCTTGCACACGTCGTTGATCAAGTCGGCCGTACGCGACGTTCTAGATCGCTGAGGACTAGACTCCAATTGACGGGGTTTTGATGGGGTTCTAGATGAATTAGGTGGCACCCGGGCCGTTGTTCGGCCCCGGATCGAGTTGAGTACTACACCGGTGCGGAGGGCAGGCACAGATGGGTGAGGTCCGTGTGATCGGCATTCGAGTTGAGCAGCCCCAGAACCAACCTGTCCTGTTACTCCGGGAGTCCGACGGTGACCGCTACCTGCCGATATGGATCGGCCAGTCGGAGGCCGCCGCAATTGCGCTGGAGCAACAGGGTGTCGAGCCGACTCGTCCGCTGACACACGATCTGATCAGAGATCTCATTGCTGCCCTTGGCCATTCAGTCAAAGAGGTACGTATCGTCGATCTGCAGGAGGGCACTTTCTACGCAGATCTCATCTTTGATCGCGACATCACGGTGTCGGCCCGCCCCTCGGACGCGGTGGCTATCGCCTTGCGTGTGGGTGTACCGATCCATGTTGACGAGGCGGTCCTGGCCGAGGCGGGCCTGCTCATCCCTGACGAGAACGACGAAGAGGCCACCGGCGCGGTGCGCGAGGACGAGGTCGAGAAGTTCAAGGAGTTCCTCGACAGCGTGTCACCCGACGATTTCAAGGCCACCTGACTTCAAGGCCACCTCACAACGGGCAAGCAAGCCCTACGGGCCCGCCGCATTGAGGAACCTCAACGTTACGCACCCCGCCGGTGGGGACTTGGTCACGGATGCGTCTCGTCGAACTCGACACGCGCCGCGCTTTTCTCCCGACTCCGAAATTGAAAGCCATACTTGTTCGCGACGGGCAGTAAAGGCGAGCCCTCAAGCGTATGCTCAACACAGTTTCGGGCCCGGGTGAACGTGAGCCGAGCAGGGCGGGACGCGGGTTTCAGGGCTCTTGAAGGCGAGAGGATTCGACAAGTGGGAGACACGCCAGGCCAGGAGGAACTGGACCTGACCACCGGCGCCCCGCAGGCAGACAGTGCTCCCCGGGTGGCCACCGAGTCCGTCCAGGGCGGCCTGTTCCCCGACGATTCGGTGCCCGACGAACTCGTCGGATACCGGGGGCCCAGCGCATGCCAGGTCGCCGGAATCACCTATCGCCAACTTGACTACTGGGCCCGTACCTCGCTGGTGGTGCCGTCGATCCGGGGTGCTGCTGGTTCGGGCAGCCAGCGGCTGTACTCGTTCAAAGACATCCTGGTCCTCAAGATCGTCAAGCGCCTGCTTGACACCGGCATCTCGCTGCACAATATCCGCGTCGCGGTGGATCACCTGCGGCAACGCGGCGTCCAGGATCTGGCCAACATCACGCTGTTCTCCGATGGCACCACCGTGTACGAGTGCACCTCGGCCGAGGAAGTAGTCGACCTGCTTCAAGGTGGGCAAGGCGTGTTCGGCATCGCCGTGTCGGGCGCGATGCGGGAGCTCACCGGCGCGATCGCTGAATTCCCCGGCGAGCGGGCTGACGGTGGCGAGTCGATCACCGCGCCGGAGGATGAACTGGCATCGCGGCGAAAGCACCGCGACCGCAAGATCGGCTGATCCGAACGAATCATGCGGTAGCCTGCCTCTCTTCGTAGCACCCACCTGTAGGTAGACTAGTGGGAGCATCGCCCTTGTGCGGGAGAGCTCCGTGGCCGCCAGCCACGGGCGCCGAAGGAGCAAACCCTCTCCGTCAACCTCTCAGGCCCCAGGACCGCGTGAGGCCCCGATGCCTCTGGAAAGCGGTGCGCTCGTCCATGGGCTGGCCCATGGACCGTTCACCCGCCCATGGGGAAAGGCTCTGCCGGCTGATGACATCAGCTGTTATGGCCGAATCTCTCAGGCACCCGATCGGGTCGACGACAGAGGGAGAGGAGCCGGTTCGCATGCGCTCCTCGCGGCCGCGGCAAACGTCGGAAGAGTCTGTCAGTGTCAAATACCAGCTCAACTACCAGGTCGGATTCCACGTCCGATTCCACGTCCGATTCCAAGTCCGACGCAACCAGCGAACTCAGTTTCGTCAGTCGCCACATCGGGCCTGATGCCCACGCTGTCGCCACGCTGCTGAACACGATCGGCGTCGATTCTCTCGATGAGTTGGCCCTCAAGGCTGTTCCTGCCGACATCCTCGACCCGGTGACTGCGGACGCCGAGGCGCCCGGGTTGGAGAAT
>DAOUYK010000117.1 GCA_030666145.1 Mycolicibacterium sp.
GCGTCGTCGACCATCCCCGGTACGTCCGGGCCTTGCTTGGCGTGGTCTTCCCGACCGCTGGGGTCGGTGCGGGCCTCCGGGTTTTCCTTCCACTGCACCAGGAATACGTTCATGATGTTGATCTCGGGCTGCTGCGCCGCCGCCATCAGATCTGCCAGCTCGGCCAATTCGGGGTTGGCGGTGCGGTCACCCACCAGCTTCGACAATTCGATGGCCTGTTGATGGTCACCAATCATGTTAGTGAGGAAGACGACGTCTTCAGCGTTGTAGCCCGCGGGTTCTCCAGCAATCGCGGGTTCTCCAGCAATCAAGGGCGTCTCGGAGATCCCGGTGCCGGTCTGACCGCTTTCAGTGGAGTCAGCCGGGGTGGTACAGGCCGCGAGCGTGACGGCGGCAGTCACCGCGGCCAGAGCCGCGGCCATGCGTGTAGGGATTGGACTCATGCACCCAGCCTAGAAGTACCCCTCGGTGGTATCGATAGTGGTTGGACCGGCGAAACACACCCGGGCATACTGAGCCCATGCCATCCAGCCCTGACATCAAACCGCGCAGCCGTGACGTCACCGACGGCCTCGAGAAGGCCGCGGCCCGCGGAATGTTGCGCGCGGTGGGCATGGGTGACGACGACTTCGGTAAGTCGCAGATTGGCGTCGCGTCGTCGTGGAATGAGATCACCCCCTGCAACCTTTCGCTGGACCGCCTCGCCAAAGCCGTCAAAGGGGGCGTGTTCGAAGCCGGCGGTTATCCGATGGAGTTCGGCACCATCTCAGTGTCCGACGGTATCTCTATGGGCCACGAAGGCATGCACTTCTCGCTCGTGTCTCGTGAGGTCATCGCCGACAGCGTCGAGACCGTGGTGCAGGCTGAACGGCTCGACGGGTCGGTGCTGCTGGCGGGCTGCGACAAGTCGCTGCCCGGCATGCTCATGGCGGCGGCGCGGCTCGACCTCGCCAGTGTCTTCCTGTATGCGGGATCGATCCTTCCTGGCCGCGCCAAGCTCGCCGATGGCACCTTTAAGGATGTCACGATCATTGACGCCTTCGAGGCCGTCGGCGCCTGCGCCCGCGGCCTGATGCCGCGAGAGGACGTCGACGCCATCGAGCGGGCCATCTGTCCCGGAGAGGGTGCGTGTGGCGGCATGTACACCGCGAACACGATGGCCTCGGCCGCCGAAGCGCTCGGCATGTCGCTGCCCGGATCTGCCGCCCCGCCAGCCACCGACCGCCGCCGTGACGGCTTCGCCCGCAAGAGCGGTATGGCCGTAGTCGAACTGCTCCGTCGCGGGATCACCGCGCGCGACATCCTGACCAAGGAGGCATTCGATAACGCCATCGCGGTCGTGATGGCCTTCGGCGGCTCCACCAACGCGGTGTTGCACCTGCTGGCAATCGCCTCCGAGGCGAACGTAGAGCTCACCCTTGAGGACTTCACCCGGATCGGCGCCAAGGTGCCCCACCTGGCCAACGTCAAACCCTTCGGCCAGCACGTGATGTTCGACGTCGACCGTATCGGCGGCGTGCCCGTGGTGATGAAGGCCCTGTTGGACGCCGGCCTGATGCACGGTGATGTGCTGACGGTTACCGGTCAGACCATGGCCGAGAACCTCGCCCATATCGCCCCTCCGGACCCGGACGGCGAGGTCCTGCGGGCGCTGGACAACCCGATCCACCCCACCGGCGGCATCACGATCCTGCACGGTTCGCTAGCTCCGGAGGGTGCGGTGGTGAAGTCGGCAGGCTTCGACTCCCATGTTTTCGAAGGCACCGCAAGGATTTTCGAGCGAGAGCGGGCCGCGCTCGACGCGCTCGAAGACGGCACAGTCACCCACGGGGACGTGGTCGTGATCCGATACGAAGGCCCCAAAGGTGGTCCGGGCATGCGAGAGATGCTGGCTATCACCGGCGCGATCAAGGGCGCTGGCCTGGGCAAGGACGTGCTGCTGATCACCGACGGCCGGTTCTCCGGTGGCACCACTGGGCTGTGCGTCGGACACGTCGCGCCCGAGGCGGTCGACGGCGGTCCGATAGCTCTGCTGCGCGACGGTGACCGAGTTCGGCTCGACGTCGGCAAAGGCACGCTGGATGTGCTCGTCGACGCTGACGAATTCGATTCCCGCAAGACGGGATTCGAGCCGCTGCCGCCGCGCTACAAGACGGGGGTATTGGCGAAGTACACGAAGCTGGTTGGCTCGGCGGCCACAGGCGCGGTCTGTACCTAACTCGGCCACGGCAGACCGAGACCTAAGTTACTTATTGACCACGGCCAGGGCGAAGCCGTCCCAGCCCTTGGCGCCGACGGTCTGGATTGCCGCGGTGTCCAGTCGCGGGTGGGCACCCATCATGTCGAACATGTCGCGGACCGCCTGCGCCTGCTGATCACCGGGGTCGGGATTTAGCACCCGACCGTTTCGCGCAATATTGTCGACCACGATGATCGTTCCCGGCCGGCCCAGCGTGATCGCCCACTGCACGTAGGCGCTGTTGTTTTCCTTGTCCGCGTCGATGAAGACCAGGTCGAACACCTCGCCGCGGTCGTGCAGCGCCGACAAGGTGTCCAGTGCGGTACCGACGATCACCTCCACCCGGCCGACCACCGCAGCGCGTTCGAGGTTGCGCCGCGCCACCACCGCGTGCGCCGGTTCGCACTCGAGCGAGATGACCGTGCCGTCCGGCCCGACCGCACGGGCCAGTGCGATCGTGCTGTAGCCAGCCAACGTGCCGATCTCGAGAACCTTGCGGGCACCGGCGATGGTCACCAGCAGCGACAGGAACTTGGCATGCTGTGCGGACACCTCAATAGCGGGCATGCCGGCGGCCACGCCAGCCTCTCGGGCAGCCCGCAACGCGTCGTCCTCGGTGTGCAGTACACGGTTGAACAGTGCATCGAGGGATGCCCCGTCGGGCGCAGTCACGGCGCAGACATTACCGGCGCCGGGGGTCGACGATGATTCGGTGGCCGCAACGTCCGGCTACCGCACTCCCTGCTTGGCGTAGACGACCCGCAGCACGTAGGCGACCTCGGGTCCCATCACCGCTGCGGCGAGGTCGCAAAACGTGGCCACGAACACCGGTCCGTGTGGCGGATCGGAATCCGCTAGATGGTGCGCGATCTCGTGTAGGACCACCAGTTCGCGAAGCGCCCAGGCCGCGCGTCCGTCCGGGACGGCGATCGTGGCAACGTCATCGACCCGCTGATAGTGCGCTGCCGACGCCCCCTTGCGTGGTCGCACTCGCAAAGACACCTCGTCCGACCACCGCTGGTGCACCGCTGGCTGAGATAGCACCTCGTCGACGTAGCGTTGCACCGCCGGCACCGAGGCGAAACGCGCCTCCGGCGGCAACGTCAGCCGGGTGCCGAAGAAGTCCACCACCGGATCGCCGTGCTCAGTGGTCCGGTCGAACAGGGTGCGGACGAACTCCTCTGCGGCATAGACCTTTGCGCGCTGCGCGTCTCGGGTCACCTCTCTAACGCCGAGCGCGTGGCAGCCAGTTCAGAGTTGCCGCCAAGCCTGGCTCGACGGCCGGCCCGGTCACCTGCCCGGCGTGCCGCCGACGAGTAACCCGCGGTCGCGTTAGTCGCCCGCCACGTTCCCCGGGCCTTGGACGTTTGACGATAGTAGTCCTTCAGCTCGAGGTCTTTGTTGCGCAGCGCAATCGCCGAACCTGGGATGCTGGCAGGCCCGCGCGTGGCTTCCCGCTGCGTCTGCTCGCGTGCCTCCGCCAGCCGCTTACCGACCCTGGCCCCGAACGCCAACTGGAAGTTGATGCGTGCGGTGATCGTCGGAGTTGGCCGGTGCGCGCCCGAAGCGATGTAGTCCTTGGATGCGCGAACCATCTGCATGACGAGGCTGACGTAGAGCGTATGGCTAGCATCGATGTCCTCGGCGAAGCCGTAGGCGTAGACGAACGTCGAGTTGGACGCGATGTCGCACTTGACGTCGTTGGTCCCCGCGATGACCACGAACAGCTGCACATAGGTGCGCAGCCCCCGGGTGCCCGGGTCGCCGATGGTGATTGTGCGCTGCACCGGCGTCTGCGCGCTCGTGCGGCTGTGGGCGTGTGATCGGGCCACGGCAAGGTCGATCGACGCCGCGGTCGCCAGCCGCTGCGCGGCGACCATGAACGCATCAGCCTCGTGCTGGTTGTCGGTGCCTTCGGCCTGGCGCAGCAGCGCCGCGATCCGGGCCAGCATCTTGTCCTCAGTGCTCATGATCGCGAGGCTAGCTCACCGGTACGACGATGCTCAGAGGCAGCGCCCCCGACCCCCCACAGTGGTTTTCATCCGCCGGAGCCGACACCCACGCGGCTACTTGCCGACGAAGCCGTCCAGGGCTGCCACGAATTGCGGCGAGAGCGGAGCCGGCTTGGCGTAGTTCGCGATGCTGTCGGTCGGATCGTCGCGTAACACGTGGCTGACGCCCACGAATTCCACGACCGTCAGCGCGGTGTCGCTCAGCGCAGCAACCAGCGGCTGAAGGGCTTCACAGCGGGCCTGGCTGTCGACGTCCGAACACGTGAGCAGCACCGCAGTTTCTGCTGGCACCGCCGCAGCCAACGCCAGCGGGTCGATGTTGTCGGCTTCGACGACGGCCTTGACATTGCCCGGGTTCACGATCGCACCCAAGCCGTCGGGCAATGTGTCCGAAACAGTCCCCGTGCTGCGGATCTCTTCGACGGCCTCCTTCCACGTCGCCACTGTCTCCGGCGACCCCGCCGCTGTCACCCGGTTGGTGATGACGTCGAGATACCGGCCCGGCAGCGGCTGGAACAGACCCAGCGAGTGCACTTTCGGTGCGTCAGGATCCTCGGCGCCGGCCAGCGCCATGGCATGGATGGTGCCTTCGCCCAGCGCGTAGATCGACAGCCGAGCCGGGTCGGTGGCGGGACGCCCGGCCAGGAAGCGCAGAGCAGAGTCGGCGCCCGCGGTGTAGACAGCGCTGACGACGTCTTGCGGATTCTGCTCGAAGCTGCCCAGCCCGGAACGCCCCGTTCCCACCTTGTCGAAGCGCAGGCTGGCCACGCCGCGGTCCGACAGCAATTCAGCCAATTGGCGCATGTTGCCGATCGGACCGGCGACCTGGTTGTCCCCGTTGCGGTCGGTGCTGCCGCTCTCCGAGATCAGCAGCGCCGCTGGGCCGGGCAGGGTCCCGGTGTGGTGGCGGTAGGTTCCGTGCAGGGTGAGACCGTCGGCGTCGAAGGTTACTTCTTCGTCCACCCACTTGGGTTGAGCCGGGGTGCTCGACGAGCAGCCCGCCACAAGCACTGCTAGTGACAAGATCAGAACTGCAAAAGGCTTCACAACTTGGTCTCGATCCAGGACGTGACGTCATCGAGCACCAGCGCCTGCTCGGGCTCGTTGAACACTTCGTGGTAGAGCGCCGGATACACCTTGAGGTGCACGTCGGTGGAGCCGACGCACTCGACCAAGCGCCTACTTCCCCCCACGGGGATCAGCCGGTCGTCTTCGCCATGCACCACCAGCAGGGGCGCGGTGATGGCCCCTGCCCGCTGCGGCATCGTCTCACCAATCTCAACAAGCGCCCGCCCTACCCCGGCCGGCAGTCTGCCGCGGTGCACGAGTGGATCGGACTCGTATGCGGCAACCACATCGGGGTCCCGGGAGACGGCGTCGGCGGGGATGTCCTCTATCGGCAGTCCGGGGGCGAGCCGTCCCATCACCTTGGCCAGCAACACCAATAGCGGCGACACCGCCTCCTGGGCGTTCACCGCAGGTCCGGAAAGCACCATGGCGGTGTAGTCGCCCGCGTGCTCGACGCCGTAGTTGAAGACGATGGCGCCGCCCATGCTGTGGCCCACTACGATGCGGGCGAGGTCGGGATAATCGGCGGCGGCGATTCCTACCAGCGTGTGGAAGTCCCCGGTGAACTCCGAGATGTGACGCAGATACACCCGTTTACCGCCGGAACGACCGTGCCCACGGTGATCCAACGCATAGGTGACCAACCCCGCCTCTGCGAACCGCGCCGCCACGTGGTCGTAACGACGGGCGTGCTCGCCGTACCCATGGGCGAGGATCACCACCCCACGCGGTTGGGTATCCGGCGTCCAAACGTCGTACACGATCCGGACGCCGTCGATGCCATCGAAATTGCGCTCACTATGGGTCACGGACATCCACGGAGACTATCGGGCTATCTAGACCGTCCTGCTCAGCGACCGCGCTACGAACACCCACCATACATATTGTCGGTGATGTGGCGGCCACCTAGGCTGGCCGAAACTCCCGAGGAATGATCGCATTGACCAGCACTGAGAGCGCCATCGATATCCGGCGCGCCCGCGACCGCGCCAAAACCACGATCGCCTGGCTGGACTCCAAGCATTCGTTCTCGTTCGGCAGCCATTACGAACCCGAAAACACCCATCACGGTCTGCTGCTGGTCAACAACGACGACCGCGTGGCTCCGGGCACGGGATTTGATACTCACCCCCACCGGGACATGGAGATCGTGACCTGGGTGCTCAGCGGTTCCCTCGTCCACCAGGACTCCGCCGGGCACTCAGGGGTCGTCTACCCGGGGTTGGCTCAGCGAATGTCCGCCGGCCGCGGGATCCTGCACTCGGAGAAGAACGCCTCCCCGGCGCTGACTGGTGAGCGATTCCGCCCAGGGCACGGCCTGCGTGAAGTACCGGGGCAGGTACCCGTGCATTTTGTTCAGATGTGGGTGGTGCCCGACGAATCGGGCATCACACCTGGCTATCAGCAGGTCGATGTCGAGGACGAACTGCTGAGGGGAGACCTGATGACCATCGCCTCGGGTATGCCCAAACACAGCGATGCCGCCGCCATCACGATTAGCAACCGTGACGCCGCCCTGCACGGTGCACGGCTGCAGCCCGGGCAAAGCGTCGAACTACCCGAGGCTCCGTATCTGCACCTGTTCGTGCCGAGAGGCGAGGTTGTCCTTGAGGGCGCGGGTCCGCTGTTCGAGGGCGACGCTGTGCGATTCACTGCAATCGGCGGACAGCGGGTGACTGCCACCGGGCCGACCGGGATACCCGCCGAAATCCTCGTCTGGGAGATGCATGCCGGGCTCGCGGCGGCATAGGCGAATCAGCGCCCCTCTGCTGGCCTTGGCGCTGATAGCAGGGTGCGCCGATACTCCCGAACCGCACGGATTCTCAGATGTCACGACCCGCCCCCGGCGCCGCCGCCGGGGGCGGGTCGAGCATCGTGACGGTCGACGTCGATCCCGCCCATGCCGGTGCGCCATTCGACGAACCCCGGCAGGCTGTGGTGCCGCGCGGGTGGACACTGTCAGTGTGGGCGCGGACGTCCAAACCGCGACTGACGGTCTGGGCCCCCGACGGCGACCTGCTGGTGTCGGTACCCAGCGCCGGGCGGGTGCTGCGATTCGCACCCACAGCTGACCGATCACCCACGGAATCGGTGCTATTGGACGACCTCGACCAGCCTCACGGCTAGGCTATCTTGGGCTCGACCCTCTATGTGGCGCAAAGTGATCAGGTCGACGCTTACGACTACGCCAATGGCTCGGCGACCAACCCGCGGACCGTGGCAGGCGGCCTGCCGAACGGCCGTAGCCCCGATCTGCGCGGGGCCTACTCACACGCGCTGAAGAGCGTGGCCGTCGGCCCGGACGGCGCGGTGTACTTCTCCATCGGCTCGACGGGCAACATCTCTGCGACCGACCGTATCGCCGAACCGCCCCGGGCGACGATCATGCGGGTCCCGCCGGGCGGCGGTCCGGCCGCACCATTCACTACCGGTGTCCGCAACGGCACCGGGTTGGCGGTGGCACCCGACGGCGCGGTATGGACGGCAGTCAACGGGCGGGACAACGTCGCATTCCCCGACCCCGGTCCGGACTACGGGCGGGTCATCCCTGAGTACGTGGACGATCACCCACCCGAACAGCTGGTCCGGTTGACGCCTGGCCGCGAATTGGGCTGGCCGTACTGCAATTCCGACTCTTCAGTTTCTGGACCGGCCAACATGCCGTTCATCCGGGATGTGCAGACCAACCCTGACGGCGACATGATGGATTGCACGTCGCTGCCCCCGGTGGAACAGAGCTTCGGTGCGCACTCGGCCCCGCTCGGATTGAGCTTCGTAGACGGCGAATTACCCGAGCCGTTCGCACGCGGAGCGCTGGTCGGCGGCCACGGGTCGTGGAACCGGCAATACACCGCGCGCACCGGAGGTGTCCTTCTACCCTTGGCGTGAAGGCGATCTCGGCAACCAGCAAACGCTTGTCGGCGGTTTTCAAGCCGGCGACGGATCCCGCTGGGGCCGTCCGGTGTCCGCGACAGTCGGGCCCGACGGCGCGATCTACATCACCGATGACGACGCCGACGCGATCTACCGGCTCGCACCGCCGGGTTAACGGCTTGCTACGCCGATGGTAATCGTGCCGCTTGAAATGCGACTGTGATGCCAATGTGACAAAAGTTGACAGTGTGTCTGTTGAGATTACTGTTATCTCCTCACGTTTCCGCTGTCGCCCATACGCCCACTAGGAGCCGCCCGTGTCGACTCCAGCCACAAACATCCGGCGCATCACTCTCGGCGCCAGGACATTCGCCGCGGCGATGGTATGTGCCGTCCTCGGCGCCTCCGTGGGCACACCCGTCGCAGCGGCGGCCGGCGCACGCGAACTGCTTGCCGGCGCCATCGCCAACACCCGCGGCTCATACCTCGTCTACAACTTTGGCAACGGCCACCCCGCCCCGATGCTCAATGCTGCCGGTGATTGGTACGAGATGACCAACGGTGGCCGGTTGATGATCGTCAAGGCGGCCTCCAAGCGGCTCGCCCCGCGGCTGCTCGTCGACTCGCACACCGGCTATCAGGCCCGCTGCGAACGCGATCCCCGCGCACGCACCAGCGAGGGCCTTTGGCAAGCATCTGAGATCTACTCGCCGCTGCAAGCGTGGCAGGCGCTCGGCCAACCAACGATCGCGATCAACGCCAACTTCTTCGACGTCCGCGGACAGCAGGGAGGCTCGTGGAAGACAACCGGCTGCAGTTCGCCCCTTGGGGCCTACGTCGATAACACCCGCCGATTGGGGCGCACCAATGCCAAGGTGACCGGCACGCTGGCCTATGCGGGCAAGCAGGGCCTGTCTGGCGGGAACGAGAACTGGCAGGTGCTCTCGACAATGATCATGCCGGTGGCCGGGGCCCCGTTCGTTGTGCCACCGAAGCACCTCGACGACTACGACGCAGCGTCGCCAGTCATCGAAGGCCTGATCGACAAGGGCACCAGGTTCGTCGCTGTCGCCGGTATCGGCCTGTTGGCCCCTGGTGAGACCGGCCAACTCAACGACCCCGGCCCGAGCGCGGCGCGCACGGCCCTCGCCTACGCCCGGGACCGAGACGAGATGTATGTGTTCCAGGGTGGCAGCTACACGCCCGACCAACTCCAGGATCTGTTCCGCGGCTTGGGTAGCGACACCGCCGTGCTGCTCGACGGCGGCGGGTCCTCGGCGATCGTGTTGCGCCGCGACACGGGCGGCATGTGGGCCGGCGCCGGCGCTCCGCGCGGTTCCTGCGACACCATGGCCGTGCTGTGCGACTCGCG
>DAOUYK010000208.1 GCA_030666145.1 Mycolicibacterium sp.
GGATCGGTGACGCTCACCATCAGCACCCGCAGCGTCGTGGGTACTCCCATGACCCGAGCTCTGACCGGCGGATCGATCGTCAACTCGACGATGCCGCGCGACGAGCCGTTCACCAGCCAACGGCCCCGCCAGCCGCCGTGCACCCCCAAAGCGAACACTCGGTCGTGGCACAGGCGAGCGTCCTTGACCGAAGCCAGCGGGATGTCCGCCGAAAACCCCCACCCCATCGCCACGCGGAGAGTGTCGTCTCGAATGCTCACATCGCTGCGCTTTAGACCCAGCCCGAGCGGCATCGCCAACGGGACGAACCAGCGCTGGTAACTCATTTGGGTCATATCGACAGCTTCCGATCTCTTCTTCAACTCTACTTATTCAACGAGCCCGATCACGACTCGATGGCCGCTCACCAAGATGGCCTGATGCACTAGCCGTCCTCGGTGGCACCCGAGTGTTTCTTGAGGCCAACTTTGGCTACATCCATACGGTGCGCAGTAGCCGATCACGGTCAGCCCGGCGACAGGAACGCTTGCAGCGCAGCTGAATAGGCGGCGACGTCGGAAGCGCCCATCACCTCGCGGGCGGAATGCATCGCCAACTGCGCGGCTCCGACGTCGACGGTCGGGATACCCGTTCGCGCCGCGGTCATAGGCCCGATCGTCGAACCGCACGGCAGATCCGCGCGGTGCTCGTAACGCTGCAGCGGTACGGCGGCCTGCTCGCATGCGCGCGCGAACACCGCGGCGGTCCGGCCGTCGGTGGCGTAGCGCAGGTTGGGCTGTACCTTGAGCACCGGGCCCGCGTTGACCTCGATCAGATGGCCCGGTTCGTGGCGGTCCGGATAGTTCGGATGGGTGGCGTGCGCCATGTCCCCAGATGCCACGATCGAGTCCGCGAGACGGCGCAGGAAGTCCTCCCGCCCACCCCCCGCAGCAAGGGTGATCCGCTCCAGCACCGTCGGCAGCAGTTCGGACTGGGCGCCGTGGCCGGACAGCGACCCGACCTCCTCGTGGTCGAACAGCACCAGCACTGGCAGGACGCCTGAGCCCACCGCGGGTGCGTCGGCGGCCAAGAATGCCTCCAGCCCGGCATAACAGGTCGCCTGGTTGTCCAGTCGTGGCGCGCTCAGCAGCTCACCGTCGACGCCCGCCAGCCGGGACGGGTTGACGTCATGCGCCATCAGGTCGAACCCGAGCACGTCGCCGACCTCGACCCCCGCCCGGCCCGCGACGAAGCTCATGAACGACCGGGAGTCGGTTCCCACCCCCCAGACCGCGTTGACGTGCCATTGCGGGTTCAGCTCGACGGCTTTGCGGTCCTCGGCCAGGTGGATCGCCAGCTGGGGCACCCGCAGGATTGGCTCGTCGATCTTGATCAGTCGGTACTCGATTCCACCGGCGGTCACATTCCCCGGGTCGCTTCGCTCCAGCCCGCCGGTGCCATTCCCCGAGTCGCTTCGCGCCAGCCCGCCGGCACGCAACGAGAGTCTGCCGCTCAGGCCCAGGTCTCGGTCCAGCCATGAGTTCAACCACGCTCCGCCGTACGGCTGCATCGCCACCACCTGCCACCCCGAGACAAACCGATCCGGGTTCTGCTTAACCCTGAGGTTAGGGCTGTCAGTATGGGCTCCGACGATGCGAAATGGCAGGTAAGACGTTGCATGGCAACCCTGCCCCGACCGCCACGCGATGAGCGAACCCGCACGCACGACGAAGTGATCACCCCCGCCGGACCAGAGATCGCTCTCGGACAGTTCGGTGAACCCGGCCGTGCGTAGTCGCTCCGCAGCGCTGCGACACACGTGGAACGGCGACGGCGACGCGTCGATGAACTCGCACAGACCTTCAGCGGACGCAGTGATCGACATGAAACCCATCCTTACCCGAACAGGCGATGTGACGTGGCGATAGGGTCGTGTCGTGCCTCGCCCGCAGCCTGTGCTGACGCCGCTGACCCCCGCGGCGATTTTCCTGGTGGCGACCATCAAAGGCGAGCAGAGGGCGGTCGCCTCGGTGCATGCCACGCTATCCGGGCTGAGCGGCCTGGTCCGCTCAGTCGGTTTCCGGGTTCCCGCCACGAGGCTGAACCTGGTGGCTGGCATCGGTTCGCGTGCGTGGGACCTGCTGTTCTCGGGCCCACGGCCGGCCGAGCTCCACGAGTTCGTCGAGCTCGCAGGGGCCCGCCATCACGCTCCGTCGACCCCGGGTGATCTGCTGTTCCACATCAAGGGTGGTTCGCTGGACGTGTGCTTCGAGCTCGGCGGCCGGATCCTGGACTCTATGGCCGGCGCAGTCACCGTTGTCGATGAAGTGCATGGGTTCAAGTTCTTCGAGCAACGCGATCTACTCGGCTTCGTCGACGGCACCGAAAATCCCGACGGACCCGACGCGGTGGCAGCGGCCCAGATCGGCGACAGCGACCCTGCCTTCGCCGCGGCCAGTTATGTGCACGTGCAGCGCTACACCCACGACATGGCGGCATGGAACGCACTGAGCGTCACCGAACAGGAACTCGTCATCGGTCGCACGAAGCTCGAGGACATCGAACTCGATGACACAGTCAAACCCGCGAACTCGCACGTGGCACTCAACACACTCACCGACGAGGACGGCAGAAACCTCCAAATCCTGCGGGCCAATATGCCGTTCGGCACCCTCGGCGGGGCTTCCGGGGGCGAATCGGGCACCTACTACATCGCCTATGCCGCGCATCCGGAGGTCACCGAGAAGATGCTGAGCAACATGTTCATCGGCGACCCACCCGGCACCACCGACCGGATCCTGGACTTCTCGACTGCGAAGACCGGCACGATGTTCTTCGTCCCGACCATCGACTTTCTGGACGACCCGCCGCCACTGCCTGCCTTAGCTGTTGACAACAGTGACGGCAGTGACGGTGCTCCCGAAAACTCGCCTGCACCAATCGTTTACGACGGCTCCCTGGCGGTCGGAAGCTTGAAAGGACAACCGCAATGAACAACCTGTATCGGGAACTCGCGCCGATCACCGACGTTGCCTGGGCGCAGATCGGGCAGGAGGCCACCCGCACATTCAAGCGACATATTGCCGGCCGCCGGGTGGTCGATGTCAGCGAACCGAGCGGGCCGGTAACCGCCGCGGTGAGCACAGGCCATCTGGTCGATGTGGCAGCCCCGGGCAACGACGTGGTCGCCCACCTGCGCGAGGCGCGTCCGCTGGTTCGGCTACGGGTGCCGTTCGCCGTGAACCGGATGGACGTCGACGATGTCGAACGCGGGTCGCAGGATTCGGATTGGGACGCGGTCAAGGAGGCCGCGAAGAAACTGGCCTTCATCGAGGATCGGGCGATCTTCGAGGGGTATGAAGCCGCGCAGATCGGGGGTATTCGCAAGAGCAGTTCCAACCCTGCTCTTGCACTCCCCGAGGATCCACGCGACATCCCCGACGTCATCGCCCAAGCCCTGTCAGCACTACGACTGGCCGGCGTCGACGGCCCCTACTCAGTGTTGCTGTCCGCCGACGTCTACACCCAGGTCAGCGAGACCACCGCACACGGCTATCCGATCCGTGAGCACCTCAACCGGCTAGTCGACGGCGACATCATTTGGGCGCCGGCCATTGACGGCACCTTCGCCCTGTCGACCCGCGGTGGCGACTTCGACCTCCAATTGGGTACCGACGTGTCAATCGGCTACCACACCCACGATGCCGACACCGTGCAGCTGTACCTACAGGAGACGATGACGTTCCTGTGCTACACCGCCGAGGCCTCGGTCGCGCTCAGCGCCTAAGCAGCACAGTTCAGGACACCGCATCACACTTCAGGACACTGAGACCGCGTCGAGCACCGAATAGAACAGTCCGAGCCCGTCGTCGGACGGACCGGTCAGAGCCTCGGTGGCGTGTTCGGGGTGCGGCATCAGGCCGACAACGCGACCGTTGGCCGAGCTGATGCCCGCGATCTCGCGCATCGAGCCGTTGGGGTTGTCGCGGTACCGGAAGACCACTCGGCCTTCCCCCTCGAGTTCGTCGAGTACGGGCTGGGTCGCGACGTAACGACCCTCCCCCGACTTCAGCGGTACCAATAGATCAGCACCCTGCTCGTAGCGGGAGGTCCACGCGGTCGAACTGGATGCGACCTCGAGCCAGACGTCGCGACACACGAAGTGCAGGCCTGCGTTGCGGGTCAGCGCGCCGGGAAGCAGACCGGCCTCGCAGAGCACCTGAAAACCGTTGTAGATGCCCAGCACCGGCATCCCACGCCCCGCGGCGGCGACGACCTCGCCCATCACCGGAGCGAACCGCGCAATCGCTCCGCAGCGCAGGTAATCACCGTAGGAGAACCCGCCCGGGACCACGACTGCGTCGACGCCTTTGAGGTCAGCGTCGGCGTGCCACAAGTTTACCGGCTGGGCTCCGGCCAGGCGCACCGCACGCGCCGCGTCGACATCATCAAGGGTCCCCGGGAACGTGATGACACCCACCCGGGTGCTCACGCGCGTTCCTCCGGCCCTTCCCTGCTGACACTCCAGTCTTCGATGACGGTGTTCGCCAGAAGCGATTCGGCGATCTCGGCGAGCACCTCGTCGGCGACGCCGTCGTCGACGACCAGCTCGAATCGCTTGCCCTGCCGCACATCTGAGACGCCGTCATAGCCCAGTCGGCGCAGCGCACCGACAATGGCCTGCCCCTGGGGGTCAAGAATCTCGGTCTTCGGCATGACCTGTACCACCACTTTTGTCACGGCGATCACTCTACCTGCGGAGACTGCGCGCCCGCCTCACCGGCACAGGCCGAGGCATTTTCGGGCATAGAGAGGGCTGTTTCGGCTGTGCGCAGTGACCGCTGACACCACATACAGGCACCAATCGCATGTGCCCCTAGGCCCTGGGCGCCACAATAGGGCCATGCAGCTCACACATTTCGGTCATTCCTGCCTGCTAGCGAGTTTTCCCGCCCCCCCTGGCGACGGTATCGGCGGAGCTACCACGGTGTTGTTCGACCCGGGCAACTTCTCGCACGGCTTCGAGGGCCTCACCGGCCTGTCAGCGATTCTGATCACTCATCAGCATCCCGATCACGCAGACACCGAACGGCTGCCCGCTCTCATCGATGCCAACCCGCAGGCCGTCCTCTATGCCGACCCCCAGACCGCGGCCCAACTCGGCGCACCGTGGCAGGCGGTTCAGGTCGGTGATGAACTTTCGGTAGGACACCTGACGGTGCGTGGAGTCGGTGGCGAACACGCGGTGATCCACCCGGAAATCCCTGTAATCGAGAATATTTCGTACCTGATCGGAGACGGGGTGCATCAAGCACGATTGATGCACCCCGGCGATGCGCTGTTCGTGCCCGGCGAGCCTGTTGATGTGCTGGCCACCCCGGCTGCCGCACCGTGGATGAAGATCGCCGAGGCGGTGGACTACCTTCGCGCAGTGTCGCCGACGCACGCCGTGCCGATCCATCAGGCGATCGTGGACCCCATCGCTCGGCCCATCTACTACGGCCGGTTGTCCGAGATGGCCGACACCGACTTCCGGGTCCTCGAACCCGAGTGCGGCACCCAGTTGTAGCCGACGTCTCGCGCGGCGGCACGACCCGCCGCGCCCCGCGGCGAAGTCGACATAAGCCTGCGCCCACAGCCATCGCGTCCACGTCAGAAATGGAGTCAATCCAGTCAATCAGGGCTCTCATGCGGCGCGACTCAGGGAAAGTCGGCTCTGCCATTCATAGACAGCGGGAACGCACGAGTGCATCAACGCCAGCTCCACGGCGTCGAGCATGGCCAGCCGGATACCCGGACTGCGCAGGTGACGGGCGGCCACCGCTACCCGTACGACACCTGAACGCCGCGCGATCCGCTCGGCCGACAGCACGAGGGTGCGACACCACCACGGCTCGGCCAGGAACCCTTCACCGATGCCGAGAACCCGGGCCCGTTCGGTGGTCCCGCGGACGAGATCGGTCATACCGGTGAGGCCGGCCAGCAGGCGGAATCCGTTGCGAGGCAGCACTGTGGCCGCGCCTTGGGAGATGTTCCAGCCGGGGGCCGCGAA
>DAOUYK010000079.1 GCA_030666145.1 Mycolicibacterium sp.
CGGAGCCACCCAGCGGGCGCTTGTCACAAAGGCAGGCATCGACCCGGGCGACGTGGAACAGGTCATCGGCGGCTGTGTGACACAGTTCGGCGAACAGTCCAACAACATCACCCGGGTGGGCTGGTTGGTGGCCGGGTTGCCTGATCACGTGGGTGCGATGACGGTCGACTGTCAGTGCGGCAGCGGCCAGCAGGCCAATGGGTTGGTCGCGGGACTGATCGCGGCGGGCGCCATCGATGTGGGTATCGCCTGCGGGATCGAGGCGATGAGCCGCGTCGGCCTCGGCGCCAACGCGGGCCCGGATCGCAGCATTATTCGCCCCGAGTCGTGGGACATCGATCTACCCGATCAGTTCACCGCAGCCGAGCGGATCGCCAAGCGCCGCGGTATCACCAGGGAAGACATCGACCAGCTCGGCTTCGACTCGCAGCGCAAGGCCAAGCAGGCGTGGGCCGAGGGCAGGTTCGACCGCGAGATCAGCCCCATCGAGGCGCCAGTCCTCGACGAGAACAAGCAACCGACCTCCGAGCGGGCGTTCGTTACCCGCGATCAGGGCCTGCGCGATACCACGCTGGAGGGTCTGTCCTCGCTGAACCCTGTTATGGAGGGCGGTATTCACACTGCGGGAACGTCGTCGCAGATCTCCGACGGCGCCGCGGCGGTGCTGTGGATGGATGAAGAAAAAGCCCACGCGCTGGGACTGACGCCGCGGGCCCGCATCGTCAGTCAGGCACTCGTCGGCGCCGAGCCGTACTACCATCTCGACGGCCCCGTTCAGTCGACCGCCAAAGTGCTGGAAAAGGCTGGGATGAAGATCGGCGACATCGACATCACCGAAATCAATGAGGCCTTTGCGTCCGTCGTACTGTCTTGGGCCAGGGTGCACGAGCCCGACATGCATACCGTCAATGTCAATGGTGGCGCCATCGCTTTGGGCCATCCTGTGGGTAGTACCGGCAGCCGACTCATCACCACCGCGCTGCACGAGTTGGAGCGCACCGACAAGACCACCGCACTGATAACCATGTGCGCCGGCGGAGCGTTGTCCACCGGAACGATCATCGAACGGATCTGAGATGTCGCTCACCGACGCCGACCGCATCGCTGCGGCTCAAGCCTATATCGATGCCCTGGCCACCCATGACGCCGCCGCGGTGCCGTTCGCGCCTGGATGCACGCGAGTCGAGGTCGGCCTGAAAACCGGCTTCTCGGGAAATCACCTGCGCCGCAGTCTTGATCGCGGCATGCAATACCGCGTGATCAAGTCGGTAACAGTGCCCGAATTCACCATCGACGGCGATACGGTTCGCGCCCGGTTCGACCTAGCGACCAAGCCGACGTTGGCCGGACGTCGCGTCGGTGCGCACATCGACGAGACGTTCCTGATTCCGGCCGACGACCCCGCCGGACAGGCTCAGATTCACCACATCCGAGCCCACATTCGCCCATTTCTGACGCGATAGGATCTCCCATGGCCAAGCCCCCACGCCCGATGAGCGCTGAGCAGATCGAACGGCTCAATTCGAAGGCGGCAGGAACCGCCATCAAGTGGATGTCGCGGTTCAACACGTGGGCATTCAAAGCCACCGGCGGCCGCCTCGGATCCAAGTGGCGCGGCGGGTCCAACCGCTTCAGCGCACCCCCACCGGTCGGGATCCTGACGACTGTCGGTCGCAAATCCGGCAAAACCCGGGAAAGCCCGCTGCTGTTCCTACGTGAGGGCGGCCGCGTAATCCTGGTCGCCTCGCAGGGCGGCCGCGCCACCAACCCCATGTGGTACTTGAATATTCAGGCCAACCCCCGCATCTCGTTTCAGATCAAGACCGAAACGCTGCAGCTAATCGCTCGCGACGCGACAGACGATGAACGAGAGCAATACTGGCCCTGGCTTGATGGCCTATATCCGGATTTCGCCAACTACCGGTCCTATACCGACCGCAAGATCCCGATTCTCATCTGCGATCCAGCCTGAGCGAGCACTACCGGTCGACGCGGCGCCCCAGCAGCGGGGCCCTCACCGTGGGGGTGCTCTGAGATCAGGCGCCGTATACGGGTATCGGCTTACGCGCCTTTGCCAGCAGGTCGGTCACCACGGGTCCTAGTTCAGCCGGGTCCCACTTGGTGCCCTTGTCAATTTCCGGACCGTGCCCCCACCCCTCGGCGACGCGGATCTTGCCGCCCTCGACTTCGAACACCTTCCCGGTGACGTCGCGCGATTCGACGCTGCCCAGCCACACCACCAAAGGCGAAATGTTCTCCGGCGCCATCGCGTCGAACTCCGCATCCTGGGTCGCCATCATCTCGGCAAAAACCGTCTCGGTCATTCGGGTACGCGCCGCCGGCGCGATCGCGTTGACCGTTACGCCGTAGCGGCCCATCTCGGCCGCAGCGACCAGCGTCAGTGCGGCGATTCCCGCCTTGGAGGCACTGTAGTTAGCCTGTCCCACACTGCCCTGCAGCCCAGCTCCCGAGCTGGTGTTGATAATGCGGGCATCCAGGGTGTCAGGACCCGCCTCGCCGCTTTTCACTTTGGCCCGCCAATACGCAGCCGCGTGCCTCATCGTGGCGAAGTGCCCCTTCAGGTGGACGGCAGTGACTGCGTCGAACTCCTCTTCGCTGGCGTTGGCGAACATCCGGTCGCGAACGATCCCAGCGTTGTTCACCAAGATCTCCAGTGAGCCGAAACTGTCGACGGCGGTCTGGATGAGGCCCGCGGCCTGCGACCAGTCGGCAACGTTGGCGCCACTGGTGACAGCTTCGCCACCGGCCGCGATGATTTCGTCGACGACCCCCTGCGCAGCGCTTCCGCCGCCGGCTGGCGAACCGTCTAGGCCTACCCCGATATCGTTGACCACCACACGCGCACCTTCCGCGGCAAACGCCAAGGCGTGGGCCCGGCCTATCCCGCCGCCGGCGCCCGTCACGATGACCACACGGCCCTCGAGCAGTCCCATCGCTTACTCCTTTTCTAAGCCACCTTCGCCTATTTGAGATCGGCGGTGGTCGTTGATAGGTAGTGCGGCGGCTCGCCGCCGCCATGCACCTCCAGTGAGGCCCCACTGATGTAGGACGCTGCATCCGACGCTAGAAATGCTGTAGCCCAACCAATGTCGGCCGGTTTCGCCAGCCTGCCCAGCGGCACGTTGCGCGAGATCGCGGCGATCGAATCGGCGTCACCGTAGAACGTGTCAGATTGCTCGGTCTCGACCATGCCCACAACCACCGAATTGACCCGCACCTTCGGGGCCCACTCCACCGCCAGCGTGCTGGTCATGTTCTCCACGCCCGCCTTCGCCGCGCCGTAAGCAACGGTGCCCGGCGTCGGCCGCCGTCCACTCACGCTGGAGATGTTGACAATCGAACCGCCGGACTCCTGGCTTTGCATCACGGAGTTGGCGTGCGTCGACACTGAGAGCGCGCCAAGCAGGTTGAGTTCTACGATCTTCCTGCTGAAGTTGGTCGAGGCATCGGCTGCGAGCACGTAGGGCGAGCCACCTGCGTTATTGACGACCACGTCGAGGCGCCCATAGTCGGCCACAATCTCCTCGATGAGCGCCTTGACTGAGTCATCGTCACGGATGTCGCAGGAACGGAAAGCGTAGGGCAGACCTTCCACCGGCCGACGTGCACAAGCCACCACGGTGGCGCCCTGGTCGGCGAAGACCTTGCTGATGCCAGCGCCGACGCCGCGCACCCCGCCGGTGACGAGCACGACCCGGCCGGCCAACGCCAGCCGGATGGCTTGTAGGTCGCTATCGGGGGGATTGGTCACTATGCTAGCGTACCAAGCAAGTGCTTGCTCAGGTAATGCCCCCACATCGAGAGTCAACTGGAGCCCCGTTGTCCATCGCCAGAAAGACCGTGGAGCCGGGCATTGTCTCGGTCACCGTCGACTATCCCCCCGTCAACGCGATCCCCTCCCGCGGCTGGTTCGAACTCGGCGACGCCATCACCGCCGCGGGCCGTGACCACAGCACCCACGTTGTGATCCTGCGAGCCGAGGGCCGCGGATTCAACGCCGGCGTTGACATCAAGGAGATGCAGAAGACCGAGGGCTTCACCGCACTTATTGATGCCAACCGCGGCTGCTATCACGCTTTCCGAGCGGTATACGAGTGCGAGGTGCCCGTCGTGGCCGCGGTCAACGGCTTCTGCGTGGGAGGCGGTATCGGCCTAGTCGGCAACGCCGATGTCATCGTGGCCTCCGATGACGCGACATTCGGCCTTCCCGAGGTAGAGCGGGGCGCGCTCGGGGCCGCCACCCACCTTTCCCGCCTGGTACCCCAACACATGATGCGAAGGCTGTTCTTCACCGCCGCCACCGTGGACGCCGACACGCTGCGCCAGTTCGGATCAGTGCACGAGGTGGTGCCCCGAGCGGATCTCGACGAAGCCGCCCTGCGGGTCGCCCGCGACATCGCCACCAAAGACACGCGGGTGATCCGCGCCGCGAAGGAAGCGCTGAACCTCATCGACGTGCAGAAGGTGAACGCCAGCTACCGCATGGAGCAAGGCTTCACCTTCGAGCTGAACCTCGCTGGTGTGGCCGATGAGCACCGCGACGCGTTTGCCGGCACTGACAAGGGATCCAAATGACGCAGCGGGTGGCGGCAAGGGGCCCACAAGCGCAGCACAGAGGATGGCTAGGGGACCGGTGACAGATAAACGGGCGACTCTGGAAGACGCCGTAACCGGGATACGCAGTGGCATGACGATCGGGATCGGCGGCTGGGGTTCCCGTCGTAAACCGATGGCGTTCGTACGCGCCCTGCTCCGCACCGACGTCACCGATCTCACCGTCGTCACCTACGGTGGTCCTGATCTGGGGCTGCTCTGCTCAGCGGGCAAGGTGAAGCGGGTGTACTACGGCTTCGTGTCGCTGGACTCGCCGCCGTTCTACGACCCGTGGTTCGCCAAGGCCCGCACATCGGGCGCAATCGAGGCACGCGAGATGGACGAAGGCATGCTGCGCTGCGGGCTGCAGGCCGCAGCGCAGCGACTGCCGTTCCTGCCGATTCGCGCCGGGCTCGGCAGTGACGTCCAGGCATTCTGGGGCGACGAACTCAAGACGGTGCGCTCGCCCTACCCCACTGAACCGGGGGGAGGCGCCTTCGAAGAGCTGGTCGCGATGCCGGCGCTGACACTGGATGCGGCGTTCGTGCACATGAATCTCGGTGACGCACGGGGCAATGCGGCCTACACCGGAATCGACCCGTACTTCGATGATCTGTTCCTGATGGCCGCGCAGAGACGCTACCTGTCGGTTGAAACGGTGATGTCCACCGAGGAGCTAGTGAAATCCGTTGCACCACAGGCTTTACTCATCAACCGCATGATGGTCGACACCGTCGTGGAGGCCCCGGGCGGCGCCCACTTCACCGCCGCCGAGCCCGACTACCGGCGTGACGAGAAGTTCCAGCGCCATTACGCGGAAGCGGCCGCCTCCGAAGAGACCTGGACAACGTTCGTCGAAACCTATCTGGCTGGCAGCGAGGACGACTACCAGGCCGCGGTTCAGAAATTCACCGCAGATCGGGAGACCTCAAAATGACCGCCGTGACCCGAGCCGAGATATGCGCTGTGGCCTGCGCCGAACTCTTCCGGGATGCCGGCGAGATCATGGTCAGCCCGATGACCACCATCGTCTCAGTCGGAGCCAGGCTGGCACGGCTCACCTTTTCCCCAGACATCCTGCTCACCGACGGCGAAGCCCGACTCATCGCCGACACCCCAGCCATCGGCGCGAAAGCCGACATCGAAGGCTGGATGCCTTTCGGCCGGGTCTTCGAGACGCTGGCATGGGGTCGGCGACACGTCGTCATGGGCGCCAACCAGATTGATCGGTACGGCAACCAGAACCTGTCGGCGTTCGGGCCGCCGCAGCATCCGACCCGACAGATGTTCGGGGTGCGAGGTGCACCCGGTAACTCCATCAACCACGCCACCAGCTATTGGGTAGGCAATCATTCCAAACGCGTGTTCGGCGATTCCGTGGACATCGTGTCTGGGATCGGCTGGGACAAGGTCGATTCAGGCAATCCTGCCTATCGATTCACCAATGTGCACCAGGTGGTGACCAACCTCGGCGTATTCGACTTCAACGGCCCAGAGCACCAGATGCGGGCGGTGTCGCTACATCCCGGCGTCGAGCCCGAGCACGTAGCCGAAAACACCTCGTTCGAGGTGCATGGGCTGGACAGCGCAGAAACCACCCGGCTACCGTCCAGTGACGAGCTGCAACTCATCCGCGATGTCATAGATCCGAAGTCACTGCGGGACAAAGAAGTACGGACATGACCCAGCGTCTGAAGACTCCACTGACCGAGCTGGTCGGCGTCGAGCACCCAGTCGTCCAGACCGGTATGGGCTGGGTGGCAGGAGCCAGACTGGTCTCCGCGACCGCTAATGCCGGCGGGCTAGGCATCCTGGCGTCGGCAACGATGACGCTCGACGAGCTCAAGACGGCGGTCACGAAGGTCAAGGCCGCCACCGACAAGCCGTTCGGCATCAACATCCGCGCCGATGCTGGGGACGCCAATCAGCGCGTCGACCTCCTGATCAGCGAACGCGTCCGCGTAGCTTCCTTCGCCCTTGCACCCAAGCCGGACCTCATCACCAAGCTCAAAGATGCTGGTGTCGTGGTCATCCCGTCAATCGGGCTCGCCAAACACGCAAAGAAAGTTGCGGGCTGGGGCGCCGATGCCGTCATCGTGCAGGGCGGCGAGGGCGGCGGACACACCGGACCAATCGCCACCACACTGTTGTTGCCATCAGTGCTCGATGCCGTCGCCGACACCGGCATGCCGGTCATCGCGGCGGGCGGATTCTTCGATGGCCGCGGACTGGCGGCGGCGTTGTCGTATGGCGCTGCCGGGGTGGCCATGGGGACACGATTCCTGTTGACGACAGACTCAACCGTCCCCGACGCTGTCAAGCAACGCTATCTGCAAGCGGCTCTGGATGGGACGGTCGTGTCAACCCGAGTAGACGGTATGCCGCACCGGGTGCTGCGCACCGGCCTGGTCGAGAAACTAGAGAATGGTTCCCCGCTACGCGGCTTCTCCGCCGCCGTACGAAACGCGCAGCGATTCAAGAAGATGTCACAGATGTCCTGGCGCTCGATCATCAGCGATGGACTCGAGATGCGGCGCGGCAAGGAGCTGAACTGGTCGCAAGTAGTGATGGCAGCCAACACTCCGATGCTCCTCAAAGCCGGGCTGGTCGAGGGCAACACCGATGCCGGCGTGCTGGCCTCCGGCCAAGTCGCCGGCATCATCGAGGACTTGCCAACATGCGCCGAGCTGATCGACTCGATCGTCACCGAGGCTGTCCAGCAGCTCGGGTCCGCGGCAGGGCTCATCGTGCCGAATTCGCCGTCCTGAACCTCTCTACCGCTTGCCCCTGAGCCTGTTTGGGCTACAGGCGTTCAATGATCGTCACGTTAGCCGTACCGCCGCCCTCGCACATTGTCTGCAGACCGAAGCGGCCGTCGATGCGCTCCAGGGTATTCAGCATCGTGGTAAAGAGCTTTGCCCCAGTGGCGCCGAGCGGGTGCCCGAGCGCAATCGCACCGCCGCTCGGATTGACCTTCTCCGGATCAGCCTTGGTCTCCTTGAGCCAAGCCTGCACCACGGGCGCAAACGCCTCGTTGATCTCCACGGTGTCGATGTCCTCGATGGACAAACCGGTCTTCTCCAACGCGTAACGGGTCGCAGGGATGGGACCGGTCAGCATGAACACCGGGTCGGCTCCACGCGCGCTGATGTGGTGGATTCGGGCTCGGGGTGTGAGTCCGTGCTCCCTGACCGCTTGCCCTGAAGCAAGCAGCACGACGCTGGCACCGTCGGAGATCTGGCTGGCCATGGCTGCAGTGAGGCGACCACCTTCAACAAGGGTCTTGAGACCGGCCATCTTCTCCAACGATGTTTCGCGGGGACCCTCGTCAATTCGGAACCCGTCCACCTCGAGAATCTCGTTGTCGAAATGCCCGGCGCGGATCGCCGCCCGCGCGCGCTCGTGGCTGGTAAGCGCGAAAAGCTCCATCTCCTCGCGGGACAGGTCCCACTTCTCGGCGATCAGCTCCGAAGCACGGAACTGCGAGATCTCCTGGTCGCCGTAGCGATGCAGCCAGCTCTTCGATTCGTTGGTCGGAGAAGTGAATCCGAACTGTTCGGCGACGGTCATCGCCGAGCTAATCGGAATCTGGCTCATATTCTGCATACCTCCGGCGACGATCAGATCGGCAGTGCCCGACATGATGGCTTGTGCGCCGAAAGAAATGGCCTGCTGGCTGGAACCACATTGGCGATCGACGGTGACACCGGGAACCTCTTCGGGGAATCCGGCGGCCAGCCAGGACAGCCGGGCGATGTTGCCAGCCTGCGGGCCGATGGCATCGACACAGCCGGCGATGACGTCGTCCACCGCGCCAGGGTCGACATCGACGCGCCTCAACAGACCGCGCCAGGCGGCGGCGCCCAGATCAATGGGATGCACTCCCGCCAGCGACCCGCCACGCTTTCCGACCGCCGTACGCACCGCATCGACTACGTAAGCTTCTGATGCTGCAGCCATTTCAGACTCCTTCTGTCGTAATGCCACCGAGCACGATGGCGAGGTATTGCTGACCAACCTGCTCAGCTGTCAGCGGCCCGCCCGGCTGATACCAGCGAACCGAAACCCAGGTGGTGTCACGGATAAATCGGTACACCAGGTCGACATCAACATCAGGAAGGAAGTATCCCTGTGAGATGCCTTGGTTAAGCACTTCGACCCACATCTTGCGCTGTTCTCTGTTGCGCTCGTCTACGTAGGCGAACCGTTCCTGCTCGGCTAGTCGCTTGGCCTCGTCCTGGTAGATCACGACCTCCGCGTGGCGGTTCTCGATCGCCTCGAACGAAGCCATGAAAAGACCCTTGAGCCTTTCCAACGGATTTGGCTCGGTCGCCACGATCTGTTCATAGCGGGCGAACAGCCAATCGAGGAAGCCGCGCAGCACCTCGTCGACCATCTCCTCCTTCGAAGAGAAGTGGTGATAGAGGCTGCCCGACAGTATTCCCGCGGAATCGGCGATGTCACGTACCGTGGTCGCCCGCAGCCCGCGCTGCGCAAACATCGTCGCAGCGAGCGCCAGGAGCTCGTTGCGACGGGTGTTGGCGGCCGGTGCCGCGCGCGGAATGGTCATGGGTGCTGACTCGAAACCGAGATCACTTCGCCTGTGAGGTAACTGGAGTAATCGCTGGCCAGAAACGCTATCGTGGCGGCGACTTCCCACGGCTCGGCAGCGCGGCCGAACGCCTCCCCTTCGGAGAGCCGGTCCAGCAGCTCAGAGCTACTCGTCTTCTCAAGGAACTTGTGCCGAGCGATACTCGGCGACACAGCGTTGATCCGCACCCCGTACTCGACGGCTTCGACTGCGCTGCACCGTGTCAGGGCCATCACACCAGCCTTGGCCGCCGCGTAGTGGGACTGTGAATGCTGTGCGCGCCAGCCCAGCACGCTAGCGTTGTTGACGATCACGCCGCCGTGGGGCGCAGAGCGAAAGTACTGCAGTGCGGACCGCGTGGCGCGCATCGTCGACGTCAGCGTGACGTTCAGAACACGGTCCCATTCGTCATCGGTCATATCGACAACCGGAGTCTGGCCGCCGAGCCCAGCATTGTTGACCAGGACATCCAGTCGGCCCATGGCAGAAACAACATCGGCGATCAGCGCATCCACCGCGGCGGTGGAGGTCACGTCACACACCACGGCTTCAACCCGGCCCAGACCCAGGGCGGCGAGTGAATCGCGCGCCTCCCCTAGCCGACGCTCGTGATAGTCGGACACGACGACATCGGCGCCCTCGGCTAGCGCTCGTCGGGCCACCGCGGATCCGATGCCGGTGCCCGCGGCCGCGGTCACCAGAACTACCTTGCCGGCCAGAAGGCTGTGGCCGTCAATCTCTTTCGGTGCAACTGACAGACTCATCTGACTCCTCCGGTCTTCGCGCGAGCGCTCATCCGCGAGCCTCCTTGGGAAGGCCGAGCACGCGCTCGGCGATGATGTTGCGCTGGATCTCATTGGATCCGCCATAGATGGTGTCCGAGCGGGAGAACAGGTATAGCCGCTGCCACTCGTCGAACTCGCCGTCGTCGAGCGTCAGTCCTGCCATGCCCTGCACGTCCATCGCGATCTCACCTAGTTCGCGATGCCAATTGGCCCACAAAAGCTTCGAAACGTTGTCTTTGCCGGCGGCCCGGCTGGCTTCCTCCACATCCATTGTTGCCAGCGCGTAGGACCGCATCGCCTTCAGCCCTGCCCAGGATCGGGTCAGTCGCTCGCGGATCAGCGGGTCCTCCGCAGCGCCGGTGTGCTTGGCCAGTTCCACCAGGTTGGAATGCTCACGTGCATAACGGATCTGTTGACCCAACGTGGACACACCACGCTCGAAGGTCAGCGTCCCCATCGCGACCCGCCAACCGTCGCCCGGCGTGCCGACCACGAGGTCTGCTTCGGTGCGGGCGTCGTCGAAGAAAACCTCGTTGAACTCAGAGTCACCGGTCAGCTGGATAATCGGGCGGATTTCGACGCCGGGCTGATGCAGCGGAACCAGCAGGTAGGACAGGCCGGCGTGACGCTTGGAACCTTTCTCGGTGCGGGCCACCACAAAGCACCACTGAGCCCAGTGCGCCAGTGAGGTCCACACCTTCTGGCCATTGATCACCCACTGGGCGCCGTCGCGCTCGGCCACTGTCGATACGTTGGCGAGGTCACTGCCCGCGCCAGGCTCGGAGTAACCCTGCGACCACAACTCGGTGACATCGAGGATCTTGGGCAGGAACCGTTTCTGCTGCTCGACGGTGCCGTACGCGATGAGCGTCGGTCCGAGTAGTTCCTCTCCGAAGTGGTTGACCTTGTCGGGGGCGTCGGCCTTCGCGTACTCCTCGTAGAAGGCGACCCGGTGAGCCACCGACAGCCCGCGGCCACCGTGCTCCTCCGGCCAACCCAGGCACGTCAGCCCCGCGGCCGCGAGATGCTGATTCCAGGCGCGACGTTCCTCGAAAGCTTCGTGCTCGCGGCCGGGCCCTCCGAGGCCCTTGAGCGTGGCGTATTCCCCGACGAGATTATCGGCGAGCCAATCGCTGACCTCAGCCCTGAACTCCTGGACCTCTATCACCCCTGTAGGCTAACCTACCAAGCACTTGCTTTGTTGAAGGGACAGGGGGCGGCCTGGGTATGACTCAGCGAAGAACCACTCCCGCGGTCCTCGACCGGATCGCACACGAACGTCCTGACCACCCCGCGGTCGTCACGGATCACAGAACGCTGACGTTCGCCGACCTACGTTCGGAGGTCCGACGAGCTGCTGCAGCGATGATCGACCTAGGCGTGCGTCCCGGCGACTGCGTCGCGATCTGGGCGCCGAACACCTGGCACTGGGTGGTGGTCTGCCTGGCCACACATCATGCCGGCGCAGTACTGGTCCCACTCAACACGCGCTACACAGCCGACGAGGCCACCGATATTCTCGTACGCACCGCGGCGCCGCTACTCTTCGCCTCCGGTGAGTTCCTGGGTGCTGACAAAGCAGCCAATGTGGACCGCAACGCGCTCCCGGCCCTGCGCCACCTCGTGCGCATCCCGATCGAGAAGGCCGACGGTACGTGGGACGAGTTCATCAGCGGCAGCAGCGTCGCCGCCGTGGACCAGGTGGACGCCCGCGCGGCGGCGGTGGACCCCAACGACGTCTCCGACATCCTGTTCACCTCAGGCACCACCGGACGCAGCAAGGGCGTGCGGTGTGCACACCGGCAGTCCCTCGAGGCGTCGGCAGCGTGGGCGGCCTGCGGGCAAGTCACCAGCGACGACCGCTACCTGTGCGTCAATCCGTTCTTCCACAACTTCGGCTACAAAGCGGGCATTCTTGCCTGCCTGCAGACCGGTGCCACCCTGGTCCCGCAGTTGACGTTCGACCCGTTGCAGGCGATGCAGGCAGCGCAGAACCACGGGATCACGGTGCTGCCCGGCCCACCGACGATCTTTCAGACCCTCCTTGACCACCCCGCGCGCTCCGAATACGACCTCACCTCGCTGCGATTCGCCGTTACCGGCGCGGCGACCATCCCCGTGGTGCTGATCGAACGCATGCAACACGAGCTCGACATCGACATCGTGCTCACCGCGT
>DAOUYK010000095.1 GCA_030666145.1 Mycolicibacterium sp.
CTCCCTGAGGTCGAACAGCGGTATCTCACCCATGACCAGCTTCACCGGGTGGCCGTGGCGTCAGGCCGGTTACGCACCCTGGTCCTGGTGCTCGGCTACTGCGGCTTGCGGTTCGGGGAGGCGTCGGCGTTACAGGTGGCCGATGTTGATGTGAGAGCTCGCCGGATCGAGGTGCGCCGATCTGTGACCCACGTGCGTAAGACGGGCCTGGTCGAGGGGCCGACGAAGAACCACACCTCTCGGATTGTGCCGATTCCGGCATTCCTCGGGCGGCTGCTCGAAACGGAGGTCGCAGGCCGACCCCCGACGGGGCTGGTGTTCCCGTCAGCGCGCGGTGGTGGCTACCTGACGCTGGGGCAGGCACGGTACTGCTTCCAGAAGGCGACGGCGGCCGTCGAGGGATGCGAGGGGGTGCGGCTTCACGACCTACGCCACACCTGCGCGAGTCTCGCGATCAGCAGCGGTACCAACGTAAAGGTCGTTCAGCGGCTACTGGGGCACAAGTCGGCGACCCTGACATTGGATCGCTACGGGCACCTGTTCCCCGACGATCTAGACGCGGTAGCGGACGCTTTCGACGCCGCTGCTAAATCTACTGCGGACGATCTGCGTACGATCCCGGTATTGCGGGCTGTGTCGACGGAGCCGAAATAGCCTCTGCACAGCGTGGCAGGTACAGGATTCGAACCTGTGTAGGCGTAAGCCGACGGATTTACAGTCCGCTCCCATTGGCCGCTCGGGCAACCTGCCTGGGTATTGCGTGTGCGCTACTGCGCGCACAGCAGGATACAACGAGGGCACGCCCCAGACACAAACCGTGCAGCGAGCACAGTCGCCCCGGGGGGGTGGTTTGGCCCTCGTCACGACGTGCGGCAAAGATGGAGCCAAGCACCAACACCACCGAGGGAGGATCGAGTCCAATGGCGGATTCATCGTTTGACGTCGTCAGCAAGGTCGACCGCCAGGAGGTCGACAACGCGCTCAATCAAGCCGCCAAGGAACTGGCGACCCGGTTCGACTTCCGCGGCACTGACACCACGATTACTTGGCAGGGCGAGGAAGGCATTGTCTTGACCTCGTCGACCGAGGAGCGGGTAAAGGCCGCCATCGATGTGTTCAAAGAGAAGCTGATCCGCCGGGACATCTCCATGAAGGCCTTCGACGCCGGCGAGGCACAGCCATCGGGCAAGACCTACAAGGTGATAGGCAGCATCAGACAGGGCATCACCAGCGAACAGGCCAAGAAGGTCGCCAAGCTCATCCGCGACGAGGGCCCCAAGGGGGTCAAGGCACAGATCCAGGGCGAGGAAATCCGGGTCAGCTCCAAAAAACGCGACGATCTGCAGGCGGTTCAGGCACTACTGCGCGGCGCCGATCTGGATATCGCGGTGCAGTTCGTGAACTATCGCTGACAGCTGATGCCGTGTACCGGTACGACGGCAAGCGTCACCACGCGTCAGGCGTTCACGCACGAATTGGGAATGCGCGCCAAACCCGCCATCGAGCCGAGGCCGCCGACCTAGTCTGATCGCCATGGCAACTGCGCAACGCGAACCCAAAGTCGTCGTTCTCGGAGGCGGATCCTGGGGAACCACCGTCGCCTCCATCTGTGCCCGACGAGGACCGACGCTTCAGTGGGTACGTTCAAACGAAACCGCTGTCGACATCAACGACCGTCACCGCAACTCTAGATACCTGGGCGACGAGGTCGAGCTTGCGCATACGTTGAAGGCCACCACCGACTTCTCCGAGGCTGCCGCATGCGCAGATGTGATCGTCATGGGCGTTCCCTCGCACGGCTTCCGTGGGGTGCTCACCGAGTTGGCCAAGGAGTTGCGGCCGTGGGTGCCGATGGTATCGCTCGTGAAAGGCCTCGAGCAGGGAACCAACTACCGGATGAGCCAGATCGTCGACGAGATCCTGCCCGGCCACCCCGCCGGAATCCTGGCCGGACCCAATATCGCCCGCGAGGTCGCCGAGGGCTATGCCGCCGCCGCGGTGCTGGCGATGCCCGACCAGAGGCTGGCCGCCAATCTCGGCCAGCTGTTCCGTACCAAGCGGTTCCGGACCTACACCACCGACGACGTGGTGGGAGTCGAGATGGCGGGTGCGTTGAAGAACGTCTACGCGATAGCAGTCGGCATGGGCTATTCGCTCGGCATCGGTGAGAACACCCGGGCGATGGTGATGGCCCGCGCGGTGGCCGAGATGTCCAAACTGGGGGTGGCCATGGGCGGCCAGCGGGACACCTTCGCGGGGCTGGCCGGCATGGGCGATCTCATCGTGACCTGCACCAGCCAACGCAGCCGCAATCGTCACGTCGGCGAACAACTCGGCGCCGGCAAGTCCGTCGAGGAGATAACTGCGGCGATGAACCAGGTGGCCGAGGGCGTCAAGGCGGCCAGCGTGATTATGGAATTCGCCGAGAAGTTCGGGATCTCGATGCCCATCGCCCGCGAGGTCGACCGCGTGGTCAACCATGGGTCGACCGTCGAGGATGCTTACCGCGGTTTGTCCGCCGAGAAGCCTGGCCACGAGGTACACGGATCGGGCTTCTGAGCCAAATCGGGGCCTGGACTGATTCAGTTGAAGTACGGGTTCGTCCCCTCGGGACGTGCAAGCAGCGGGTTCTCCTCGTTGAGGATGTAGGAACCCGCGGGGCTGACGACGAAGCCAGACTGATTTCGGCTGTCGATGCAAGCCGTCATGGTGCCGTCCCCGCCGCAGCTGACGGTGCCGAAGCTCAGGCGCGTGTTCGGGGGCAGCGGATTCACCGGCCCACCGTAGATCGGTAAGGCGGAGCCTCCGAATCCAGGCACGCCGCCCGCGGATCCCATGACCAGGTTCGCACCTTCCGGCGCTCCGGGTAACGCGCCGTTACAGCCGTAGCTACCCGAACGTTGCAGCATGCAAGTCAGGCCCGCAGAGCTGAAGACGTAGACCGAACCGTCGTACACGGCGAATTCCTTAGGGCTCACCGGCTGCATTGCATTGATATCGGGTGTGGGCGGCGACGGCGGTGGCGGCGGTGGGGGCTGCGCGGCGGCGAGCACCGGCCCGTTGAGGACAACAGCCGCGGTCACACACGCAGCTCCAAAGAAAATTCTGCTCAGCACCATCACAGCCTAGATGTCGTCGCAGAGGCCAGAATCGTTTCTAGAGCCACCAGACGTGGGGCGCGTCACAGGTCGACTCAGTAGACATCAGGGCCGCGGCCTGCCATCTGCTCGAGGCGCGCGATGCGGTCGGCCATCGGCGGGTGCGTGGCGAACAGCTTGCCGATCTTCTCGCTGGCACGGAACGGGTTGGCGATCATCAGATGCGCCTGGTCGGCCAGCTGCGGTTCCGGCGGCAGGGGGGCCTGCTGTACCCCGGTGCTGATCTTGCGCAGCGCAGCGGCCAATGCCAACGGGTCACCGGTCAGCTCAGCGCCGGACTGATCGGCCTGGTACTCACGCGATCGGGAAACCGCCAGTCGAATGACGGTCGCGGCGATCGGCCCCAGCAGCGAAACCAGCAGGATTGCAAGAGGATTGGTACCGCCGTTGCGATTTCCACCAAACACGCTTGCGAAGAGCGCCAGGTTAGCTAGCGCGGTGATCACCGAGGCCATCGCGCCGGCAACGCAAGATATCAAGATGTCGCGGTTGTACACATGGGACAGCTCATGGCCGAGAACAGCTCGAAGCTCGCGTTCGTTGAGGATCTGCAGAATGCCCGTCGTGCAACACACAGCAGCGTTGCGCGGGTTGCGGCCCGTGGCGAACGCGTTCGGCGCGGCCGTGTCGCTGACATAGAGCCGCGGCATAGGCTGGCGTGCCGTAGTGGCGAGCTCGCGCACGATTTTGTACATCAACGGGGCCTGCATCTCGGTGACAGGCTGGGCGTGCATCGCCCGCAGCGCCATCTTGTCGCTGTTGAAGTACACATAAGCGTTCATTCCCAGGGCGAACAGCACCGCCAAGAACATGATGCTGCGCCCGAACATGGCGCCGACACCGACGATGAGACCCGAGAAGACCACCAGCAACAGGAACGTCTTGGCCGTGTTGGCGTGCGGATGCCAAGTCATCGTGGCCTCCCCTCGTCAAACCTTGAAACAGTATTCGCTCTAAGCCAACGCCTAGACGGCCCGCACGAGTTCCTCGAGCATCAGCCGTGCCGGGTGATGGTGTAATTCACCAGCGTCGCTAGCGCCTGGCGCCCAGGCCCGTCGGGTAGCTGGGCGAGCTCCTGCTCGGCTTGCCTGGCGTACCCGGCCACCGTCTCCTTGGCCTTCGCAATGCCCTGCGAGGCGCGCAACAGCCGCAACGCCTCAGCCACGTCGCCATCGTCATTCACCGGACCTGCCAGCAGCGCACGCAACCGATCGCTGTCCGGACCGGTCTCACGCAGCGCGTACAGCACCGGCAGCGTATGCACGCCCTCACGCAGATCGGTGCCCGGTACCTTGCCCGACTCGTCAGCCTCGCTTTCGATGTCGATGATGTCGTCGGAGATTTGGAAGACCATGCCCACGATGTTGCCGAGCCGGGCCAGCCGATCGATCTGTTCGTCGTCCGCGCCTGAGAAGGTCGCACCGAATCTGCCCGAGGCAGCGATCAGACAGGCAGTCTTCTCGTAGACGACCTTGAGATAGTGATCCACCGAGTCGACCTGGTGGGCCGCGCCGCGTGTCTCCCGCATCTGCCCAGTTACCAGCAGTGCGAAGGTGTCGGCGATGATCCGCACCGCGTCCGGGCCCAGTCGCGACACCAGCCGTGACGCCGTCGCGAATAGATAGTCACCGGCCAGGATCGCGATGTTGTTGCCCCAGCGTGCGTTGGCGCTGGGGGCTCCGCGACGCATCTGCGCCTCGTCCATCACGTCGTCGTGGTAGAGCGTCGCCAGATGCACCAGCTCGATGACCGAACCGGCGACGGGGACCTGCCAGGCGTCGGGCTCAGGTCCCAGCTGGGCCGCCAGCACGGTGAACAGCGGGCGGAACCGCTTGCCGCCGGCCCGGAAGAGGTGCTGGACGGCCTCGGACATCAGTGTGTCGGCCCGTCCTAGCTCTTCGGACATTAGTGCCTCGATGCGGGCCACGCCGTCACGGACATTTTCGGCGAATAAGGCATCCCCGAAGTCCACTCCCGCCACCACGCTCGCCGGTGTCCTCACACTGCCAACATACTGGGGGACGTGGACGGTAGAGCCAGAGGTGGGCCCACTCCCGAAGAGCAGCGGTCAAGCATCACTGACGTCGTGGTCGTCGGGGCCGGGCCCGCAGGATCGTCGGCGGCAGCGTGGGCAGCTCGCTCCGGGCGCGACGTGCTGGTTATCGACGCAGCGCAGTTCCCCCGCGACAAATCATGCGGCGACGGGCTGACACCCCGCGCGGTCGCTGAGCTGAGATGCCTGGGGCTTGGCTCCTGGCTCGACGGCAGGATCGCCCACCGCGGATTACGGATGTCGGGTTTCGGCGCGGACGTCGAAGTGGCCTGGCCGGGACCTTCGTTCCCATCCACCAGCAGCGCGGTGCCCCGCACTGAGCTCGACGAACGCATCCGCCTGGTGGCCGTAGGGGACGGCGCGAAAATGAAGCTCGGCGCCAAGGCTGTTGATGTACAACGCGATTCATCAGGTCGGGTGTCGGCGGTGGTGCTCAATTCCGGAGAGGTGATCCGATGCGAGAACCTTATCGTCGCCGACGGCGCCCGCTCGACGCTGGGACGCGCACTGGGGCGCCAATGGCACCGCGAGACCGTATACGGGGTGGCCATCCGCGGATACATCGCCACCCCGCGCAGCGGCGAATCCTGGATCACCTCGCACCTGGAACTGCGTTCACCCGAGGGCGCCCTGCTACCCGGCTACGGCTGGATCTTCCCGTTGGGCAACGGCGAGGTGAACATAGGCGTCGGGGCGCTGGCGACCGCAAAGCGTCCCGCCGCTGCCGCGCTGCGCCCCTTGATGAGTTACTACACAGCACTGCGCCGCGAGGAGTGGGGCTTCGACGGTGAACCACGGGCCGGACTGTCGGCGCTGCTGCCGATGGGCGGCGCCGTGTCGGGTGTGGCCGGCCCCAACTGGATGCTGATCGGCGACGCCGCCGCCTGCGTGAATCCGTTAAACGGCGAGGGCATCGACTACGGACTGGAGTCTGGGAGGCTGGCCGCGGAGCTGCTGGGACTTGGCGACTATTCGCGCGCCTGGCCGGCTGTCCTGCACGAGCACTACGCACGCGGGTTTTCGGTGGCGCGCCGGTTGGCGTTGTTGCTGACATTCCCACGGTTCCTTACCTCGACCGGACCGTTGGCGATGCGGTCATCGGCGTTGATGAAGGTTGCGGTGCGGGTGATGGGTAACTTCGTCACCGACGAGGACGCCGACGTTGTTGCGCGGGCATGGCGCGTCGCAGGCCGGTTGTCGCGCCGGATCGACAACCGCCGCCCATTCAGCTGACCCCCGGTTTCCGCGAGCTCACGTGTCTGCGCAGATCAGCCCCGAGAGTACGCGAACCCGCTGACATCGCGGATGCTGGCGGCGAACACATCTGGCATCGCGCCACCGAACAGCAGATCCCCGCCGTGGCAGGTGCCGGCCACTACCCTGCCTACCGCCGGCACACCCGCACGCAACAATCTGCGGTAGTACTGCAACCCTTCGTCCCGCAGAGGGTCGAGCTCGTTGACGGAGATGACATGCGGCGGAAGTCCGTTTAGCTGCGCATCGGTGGCCACTGCAGCCCAGCACTGTGCGTCCTGAGCGTGCGCGCCATCAGGGTCGTAGAGCGATGCGAGCAACGCAAGTTGTTCACAGCTGACGAAGTATCCGTCATTTTCCTCGAGTGAGGGCAGGTCCTCGCACTGCTCGAGCCACCGGTTGGAGATGAACGGGCACTGCGCGTAAAACCCGGCGATCTCGCCTATCCATCCCTCACGTTTCGCCTTGTGCGCCAAAGTCAGTGTCAGATTTCCACCACCGGATTCCCCGCACACGACGAGGTGGGTGATGCCGAGGTCCTCGCGGTTGGCAACGGCCCACCGGGCGGCCGCGGCGCAGTCGTTGAGCCCAGCGGGATACGGGTGTGGGCCCAGCTTTCCGCCGGAGTTGCGGAATTCGACACCGATGACGACGAGTCCCGTCGCGGCGAGATGCTCACGCAGCCTGATATAGCCGAGGCCGGCGGCACTGCCGATCGCCATTCCGCCGCCATGGAAGTGCACTACGGCCGGTATCGGGCCGGCCACGGCGACGGGTCGGCTGATGAAGAGCGCGATGTCGTTGCCGTCGGCGCCGGCGATTGTCGTCGTCATCGTGGTTGCCGCCACAGGTGCAACCTCTTCATGGGCGAGCATGTCGAACATCGCACGCATAGCGTCTTCGCTCAAAGCCGCGTGCGCGTGCCGATCCGCAAGCGGTGAGTCGACCGTCAACCCGCTCGACGGGAGCCGGCCTTCCAGTCCAAATCGGGAGAAGATCGCCACCATGCGCGGATCTGCTCGAGGGTCGCTGCTCAGCGTCGAGTCGGGATTCGCGCAGCGTCCGTAGCCCATAGAGCAGACGGTAGCGGTTGGCCGTCGCGGTAATGATGGGCGCCCGCCGATCGGGGCCTTCGCCACAGTGAACACTCGCACCGACACATCCGGCGCGACGGGTCACACGGGCAGACACACACAGCTATCGGATGAGGCGACCCCGCTGGTGGGGTTAGGTGGGCGGTTTGGTGCCGGCGTGCAGCACGACGATGCCGCCGGACAGGTTGCGCCAGCGCACCTCCGTCCAGCCTGCGTCACCGATACGCCGCGCTAGGGCCGGCTGATCCGGCCATGCTCGGATCGACTCCGCCAGATACACATACGCATCGGGGTTCGACGAGACCGTCCCACCGATCCGCGGGAGCGCCCGCATCAGATATTCCTTGTACGCGGTGGCGAACAGCTTATTGGTCGGCGTGGAAAATTCACACACCACCAGCCGTCCACCTGGGCGAGTCACCCGCGCCATCTCGCGCAAGCCCGCGCAGTGATCGACCACGTTGCGCAGACCGAAGCTGATAGTCACCGCATCGAACACGCCGTCGGCGAACGGCAGGCGGGTCGCGTCGCCCGCCACCTTCGGCAGGTCGCGACCCGCCCCCGCAGCGAGCATGCCGACCGAGAAGTCCGCAGCCACACACCACGCGCCTGAGGCGGCCAGCTCCTCGGTCGACACCGCGGTCCCGGCAGCCAGGTCGAGCACCTTATCCCCTGGCCCGATTCGCAGCGCCTCACGTGTGGCCCGACGCCAGAAACCGTCCTGCCCCAGCGAGAGCACGGTGTTGGTCAGGTCGTAGCGGCGCGCGACACCGTCGAACATCAACGCCACCTCACGGGGATCCTTCTCCAGCGACGCACGGTTCACGCAGCGAACGTATCAGGACTGAGATCAGGCGGCCCGCAGCCGACGGACGCCGAGGACAGCCTCGTAGTGGCCGAGAAGTTCCTCGCAGATCACCGGCCAGGTCCGGCCCAGCACAGCACGCCGCGCCGCAACCGAATAGCGCCGACGTTCAGCCACCAGATGGTCGACCGATTCCGGCAGCCGGCGTTCAAACTCCTCGACAGGCAGCAACAGCCCGGTGCGGTACGGCGCAACCAGGTCGCGCGGGCCGCCGGCATCGGGCGCAATGACCGGGAGCCCCGAGGCCATTGCCTCCTGCACAGCTTGACAGAACGTCTCATGTTCGCCCGGGTGGACGAAGACATCCATGCTGGCGTACGCGGTCGACAGCGAGCCTCCGTATTTCGCTCCGGTGAAAACCGCTCGGGGAAGAGCCGTTTCCAGCTTGGGGCGGTCGATACCCTCACCAACGATGACGAGTTGGACATCATCACGTCTGCTGAGCGCGGCCAGTCGCTCGACATGCTTCTCCCGGGCAAGGTGTCCGACGAACCCGACGATCGGCTTACCGTCCGGCGACCAGGCCCGGCGCAGCCGTTCGTCGCGCGCCGAGGGGAAGAACCCGGTCACATCCACCCCGCGAGCCCGCTGGCGGACTTGCGGGATACCCTGCCTTGCAAGCATTTCCATCGCCGCGCTAGAAGGTGCCAGGGTGCGCTCAGCACGTTTGTGCAGATGCCGTGTCCACCCCCATACGGCTCTGGATGCGAACCCGACGCCATAGCTGCGCGCAAAGCCCGCAATGTCAGTCTGGAAAACTGCGATCGTCGGAACACCCAGGTGCCGCGCGGCGTGCAGACCTCCAAAGCCGAGCAGTGCCGGCGAAGCCAGATGGACCACGTCGGGCTCGAACCCGCGCAGCACGCCAACAATCCGCGGATGCGGAACACCCAGCGGCAGCGACGTCACCTTCGGCAGCATCAGCGCGGGCACCCGGTGCACGCGGATCCCGCCATACAGCCTGTCGGCGGCCGGCTGCCCGCGCGGCGTGTCCGGTGCGATAACCAGCACCTGGTGGCCAGTGCGGCGCAAATGCTCGATCACGTGAAGTACCGAGTTGGTGACGCCGTTGACATTCGGAAGGAATGATTCTGCGACGATCGCTACCCGCATGACGTGACAGTGACATCGGCGGCTGTCTGCGAGGTTACCAACAGGGAGATGCCACGAGAATTGCTGGGGGCTACTCTTTCGACATGCGGACCTCCAAGACGGCGCTAGTCGCGGTGCTCCTGGGACTGCTCCTAGCGACTGTCGGCTGCACGCAACAGATCACCGGCACCGCCCTGCTCGACCCCACCAAGGTGCCGCTGGCGCTTTCCGCCGACGAGTACGGGATATTGGCGGGCTTCGACGACGCTCCCTTTCAGATTGAGATTTTCACCGAACCACAGTGCAGGCACTGCCGCGATCTTCAATACAACTTCGGGGACCAACTGGCGTACTACATCGCACTCGGCAGGATACAGGTCACCTACCGTCCGCTGGCGTTCATGGACGCCGACTACGACAGATACTCCTCAAGGGTCGCCAAGGCAATGTTACTGGCCGCAGAACCGGCAGGCGATGCTGCGGCTACCGGTACAAAGTTCCAGCGCTTCGTTGAGGACCTCTGGATCAACCAACAGACCGGCGGACCGAACTTCACCGGAAACGAACTGCGCGACATGGCGATCGAAGCCGGGCTGCCCGACGCTGTTGTCGACAACATCGCACGCCAACAGAAGGGCGTCGACATCGCCGATATGGAGGACACGAACTTCGGATTGCTTTTCGACATCGACGCCATGCGAAGCGGCACCCCGACCGTTTACGACCTGAAGGCCGGCGAGAAGCTCGACGTCCACGATGACGACTGGCTAGACAAGCTCGTCGCTTCCTGAATCACCACACAGCCGTACGTCGATCATGGCGCCGCTCGACCCACGCGGTCAGTACGAGCGCAGCACCGGCCACCAGCCACCCGATCACTGCGATCGAGCCCGCAGGAATGATCGCCAGCGCGGCATTGCGGCCCTGCACGCGTACCAGTTCCGGATCGGTAGCGTCGTACTCCACATAGATGCGCATGCCGGTGTCGAGTTCAGACGGGTACAGCACTCCCAGCTCGGGGCGGTACGTTACGCGGTCTGGTGTGACGAACTCGATGGTCGACCGCCGCGGACCGGCATCCAGGACATTTGCCTGAGCCACCCCGAGGTGCCGCTCGATCTGACGGTCGCTACGCCAGCTGCCCAGCACCAGTAACAACGACTGCAGCGTCACCAGACATGCCACCACCACAATGCCGATCCGGATCCGACGCGCGATCCGACCGCCACGCGTCTCATCGGGCTGGCCGGAGATGTGGGGAACTATGATGCCCCACAACGCTTTCAGCCGGGTCTGCAACCCAGCAACCCGGACAGTTGTGTTCGCTACGCTCACAGGGAAGCCTTTATCGACGCGTGCAGCGCCCGCAGGGAAGACCTGTCGGCCTTGACCTCCAGCACCCGAATGCCGTCGAACGACTCGTCGAGAGCACTGGCAAGATCATGCGCCTCGACCTGTCTGCTCTCGAC
>DAOUYK010000125.1 GCA_030666145.1 Mycolicibacterium sp.
GTGAGTGGATCGCCCGGTGAGGTCGAGTTAGATTTCGCTCGAGAATGGGTGGAGTTCTATGACCCCGATAATCCCGAGCACCTGATAGCCGCGGACATGACATGGCTGTTGTCCCGCTGGACATGCGTGTTCGGCACCCCAGCCTGCCAGGGCACAGTCGAGGGCCGCCCGGACGACGGATGCTGTTCTCACGGCGCGTTTCTGTCCGACGACGACGATCGCGCCCAACTCGACGACGCCGTCAAACTGCTCACCGCCGAGGATTGGCAGTACCGCAAGAAGGGCTTGGGCAAGAAGGGCTATCTCGAAATGGACTCTTACGAAGACAAACCCAACCTGCGGACCCGAAAGCACAAGGGCGCCTGCATCTTCCTGAACCGCCCGGGCTGGCCCGGAGGTATCGGCTGTGCGCTGCATAGCAAGGCGCTCAAAATCGGTGTAGAGCCGCTGACCCTCAAGCCCGAAGTCTGCTGGCAGCTACCGATTCGGCGCACCCAAGAGTGGGTCACCCGGCCCGACGGCACCGACATGCTCAGGACCACGATCACCGAGTATGACCGACGCGGCTGGGGCGAAGGAGGTGCCGATTTGCATTGGTACTGCACCGGAGACCCGGCAGCCCACGTCGGCGCCAAGCAGGTCTGGCAGACCTACGCGCCCGAGCTCAGTGAATTACTCGGCAGCAAAGCTTACGCGGAGCTGGCAGCAATGTGTAAGCGTCGCAGCAGTTTAGGCCTCGTTGCCATTCATCCCGCTACTCGCGCCGCCGAAAGACAGTGCCCGAGCTGACGATCTGGGCAGAATTCACCTCTCTCGCAAGCCACTTCAGTTTCGCGGCCGAGTCGGTTCGGCTTCCAATTTGTAACCCAGACCGCGCACCGTGACCAAATGTACCGGATTAGCGGGGTCTGCCTCGATTTTGCTACGCAGCCGTTTGACGTGCACGTCGAGCGTCTTGGTGTCGCCGACGTAATCGGCACCCCAAACCCGGTCGATGAGCTGGCCCCTGGTGAGCACCCGGCCGCTATTGCGCATCAAGTACTCCAAGAGGTCGAACTCCTTGAGCGGCACGGTAATCGGAGATCCGTTGACACTGACTACGTGCCGCTCCACATCCATGCGGACCGGACCGGACTCCAATACTCCGCTGCCGATTCCAGTATCGTCAGCATCGGCGCCACGGCGAAGCACCGCCCGGATGCGCGCGATCAACTCGCGTGCAGAGTACGGCTTGGTGACGTAGTCGTCCGCACCGAGCTCGAGGCCGACGACCTTGTCGATCTCGCTGTCCCGGGCGGTCACCATGATGACGGGGACACTTGAGCGCGAACGCAACTGCTTGCACACATCGGTGCCGCTCATCCCCGGCAGCATCAGATCCAAGAGCACGATGTCAGCGCCCGAGCGCTCGAATTCAGCCAGCGCCGAGGGCCCGTCGGTAACCACGGTCGCCTCGAAACCTTCTGTGCGGAGGAGGAAAGCCAGGGGATCAGCCAAGGACTCCTCGTCCTCGACGATTAGTACGCTGGTCATAGCTGCGCTAGTCCTCTCGTTCGTCTTGATCGTCTGAGTCGTCTCCGTCTAAATAGGCAGGAATCGATAAAGTGAACGTCGACCCCGTACCCGGCTGACTCCACAGCCGAATGGAGCCATTGTGATTGGCGGCCACGTGCTTGACGATTGCCAACCCCAGCCCAGTGCCCCCGGTAGCCCGGGATCGCGCCTGGTCGACGCGGAAGAATCGTTCGAAGACCCGCTCTTGATCGGCTCGGGCGATGCCGATACCACGGTCAGTGATCGCGATCTCGATGTTGTCGCCGCGTCGGCGCCGACTGATCGATACCGAGGATCCGTCGGGCGAGTATGCGACTGCGTTGGAAACCAGGTTGGCGATCGCGGTCACCAGCAACGGCTGATCGCCGAGCACCCGGAAGCCCGTCGGAGCATCGGTGTTGACCACGATATCGGCGTTGTCCACCGCAACCTTGTGTCGCGAGAACGCCTCGGTGACCACACTGTCCACGTCGACTGCCTCCAGATCGGGCAACCTCTCGGCGCCCTGCAACCGCGACAGTTCGATCAGCTCACCCACCATGTCGGCTAGCCGATTGGACTCTGTAACCATCTTCGCAGCGAAGCGACGGATAGTCTCTGAGTCGTCGTTGGCGGCCAGGATGGCTTCAGCCAGCACACCCATCGCCCCAACCGGCGTCTTGAGCTCGTGGCTGACATTCGCCACGAAATCCCTGCGCGTAGCCTCCATCCGCGCGAGCTCGGACTGGTCGTCAAGGTAGACCACCGCGAACCGCCGGTCGTCTTCGGTCAGTAACCGCACATGGCCCCGCACCGAGAGCCCGGACCTGCGAGGGCGACTGCGTTCTCGCGGAGACAGGTCGACCTCGGCAGCCTCTCCTGTGTTCAGCGTGCGCTGGGCGGCCAGCCAGGCGCGATCGTCGAGGAGCCGGTCACGCACCAGGCCCAGTTCCTTGGCGCGCCCGTTGGTGTAGACCACGTCGCGGTAAATGTCGACGACCACGATTCCTACGGGGGATTGCGCCACCACGTGCTCGAGCATCTGCGAAACGGTGACGCCCGCCTGCGCAGCGGCTCGCCGATGTTTGCGCTCACGGAGACGGGGGGCTAGCGCCACACCGAACGCCGCACCGATCGACAACGCGAGCAGCGCCACGATCGCTGCGATCAACAGCGCCGATACGACACTCACGAGAAAATCGTACGCACTCGGTGAACGTCATCCCAGCGGCATGCGGCCAAATCGGGATATGTCACAGACCCACACACCGATGTTCGGTTTGGCGCCCCCCATTGTTCACCCAGAATTCGCCGGGTGCAGACGCAGGTCCTGATCGGCCGACTACTTGGTGCCCTGAGCGGCCACCGCCGCCGCACCGGCCGCGGCAGCCTCGGGGTCGAGGTACTTCCCCCCGGGAAGTATCGGCGTGAGGTCAGCGTCCAGGTCATAGCGAAGTGGGATGCCGGTAGGGATGTTCAGGCCCACCACGTCCTGTTCGGACATGCCGTCCAGGTACTTGACCAGCGCACGAAGTGAATTGCCATGCGCGGCGATCAGCACGGTCTTGCCCGCCTTCAGGTCGGGGACGATCACCTCGGTGAAATAGGGAACGAACCGCACGACGACGTCCTTGAGACATTCGGTCAACGGTGGGCCGCCGGGTATGTCCGCATAGCGCGGATCGCCATCTTGGCTGAATTCGCTGCCCGGCTCGATCGGCGGCGGCGGGGTGTCATAGCTACGCCGCCAGGCCATGAACTGCTCCTCGCCGTACTTGGCCTTGGTCTCGGCCTTGTTCAGTCCCTGCAGCGCGCCGTAGTGACGCTCGTTGAGCCGCCAGTCGCGGTGCACCGGGATCCAGTGCCGGTCTGCCCCGTCCAGTGCAACATTGGCGGTGGTGATGGCGCGCCGGAGAAGCGAGGTGTACAGCACATCGGGAAGGCGGTCCTGAGTCTTGATGAGCTCGCCCGCGCGGATCGCTTCGGACATGCCCTTGGCGGTCAGATCGACATCGACCCATCCGGTGAACAGGTTCAGCGCGTTCCATTCGCTCTCGCCGTGACGGAGCAAGATCAGCGTCGCGTTATCGGCCATGCGGAAATTCTCTCACGGACACCAGGTGTCCTCCTCTCGATCGGTGCCGACAGCTCAGCCGTCCTCGATGATGTGCTCGAAGGCCCGCAGGTTCTTCAGCGATTCACCGCGCGCCACCCGCCACTCCCATTCCTTCTGGATGGATGTTCGAAAACCTAACTCCAGCAATGTGTTGAAGTCCGCGTCGACCGCCTCGAGCACCTGCCCCAGAACCCGGTCGACCTCCTCACTGGTGACCGACGCCAACGCCATCCGGCCGACCAGGTAGATATCGCCGGTGTTGTCGAGCGTATACGCGACGCCGTAAAGCCTGCGGTTGCGCCTGAGCAGGTACCGATAGACACCCTCGTGATTTTCGTCGGGCTTGCGACAGACGAAGGCCTCGACGCGCACCGAGTGTTCGCCGACCGTCAGAATGGTGTTGGTCGTGAGCTTGCGCTCGCCCGGCAGCGCGACGACGAGCCCAGGCGGGCTCCCGCGGGCACCTTCATGATGGCTGTAGTTCAGGTCGTGCTCTTTGAGCGTCTTCTCGATGATGGCCTGGACGTCTGGCGAATTCCGGTCGCTCATGCCCCAACGCCCCGGCGCATCGAGAATCGACGTCCGCTTCGCCGCGCCGACGGTGGGCCCTGATGGCGGACGAGGTGCTCGGCAATCACATGCCCGTAGCTGCCCAGCAATACATCGACGGTGTGTCCCCAGGAGAAGGCGGCAGCATGCTCGATGGCCCCGCGCCGCATAATCGCCGGATCCCGACGCAACACATCGCCGATCGCTTTCGCCCAGTCACGGGTATCGTGGCCGTCGACCAGCGCACCGCTGACACCGTCACGCACTGCCACCGGCAATCCGCCGACCGCAGCCGCCACCACCGGAGTCCCGCACGCCTGCGCCTCAACGGCAACCAGGCCGAAGGATTCCGAATAACTCGGTATCGCGACGACGTCGGCGGCCCGGTACACGCGAACGAGATCATCGCGGGACTGCGGTGGCAGGAACGTCACGCGGTCGGCAATACCCAACTCGACGGCGAGGTGACCCAAACCGTCGGGGGCTGACAGACCAGAGCCGGACGGTCCGCCGGTGATCAGTACCCGCACGCCCGGCAGCAGCGCCGCTGCGCGCAGCAGCACGTCGGGCGCCTTGTGGGGCTGAATGCGGCCGACGAACGCCACGATCGGGCCTTGAGCGTCCGGGGCCTCCAGGCCCAGCGCGGCGCGAGCGGCCTGGCGACTACCCGGGGTGAAGTTCTGCAAATCGACGCCCGGGTGTACGACATCGATACGGTCAGGATCTGCCTGGTGCAACGAAACCAGTTGCTGCGCTTCATGTTCAGTGTTGACGACCAGTCGGTCGGCCTCGTCGACCACCTGCTGCTCGCCGACGGACCGCAACGGCGGTTCGGGGGAATCGCCTTCGGCCAGCGAGGCGTTTTTCACCGCCGCAAGGGTGTGGGCGGTGTGCACAAGCGGGACCGCCCAACGGTCCGCTGCCAGCCATCCGACTTGTCCGGAAAGCCAGTAGTGCGAGTGCACGAGGTCGTAGTAGCCGGGTTCGTAAGTGGCCTCCGCGCGCAGCACGCCGGCGGTAAAGGCACACAGCTGAGTCGGTAAGTCGTTCTTGTCCAGCCCCTCGAACGGCCCCGCCACAACATTGCGCACCAGCACGCCGGGCGCCACCCGCACGACCGGCTGATCGGCAGACGAGGTGGCTCTGGTGAAGATCTCCACGTCGACACCGCGGCGGGCCAGCTCCAGCGCCGTCTGCAACACATATACGTTCATTCCGCCTGCGTCGCCGGTACCTGGCTGGGCCAGTGGAGAGGTGTGCACTGATAGCACCGCCACCCGGCGTGGGATCGGCAATCCGGAAGGCCGGCCGCACGGATCGGTCGCTAGACGCACACCGTCATGTCTACACCGCCGCGTCCACCTCCCAGCTCGCGCGTTCACCTCGGGTCTATGGGCGGGTTTCCATCAGCGGGAACATCGGGGAATTCAGGTGGCACGCTGTCAACTCAACAGACCCCTTTAGGCTTGCAGATATGACGACTCACTCAGACCCCCGGCGGGTCGCTGTGGTCACCGGAGCCAGCGGCGGAATCGGTGAAGCAACCGCAAGAACTCTTGCCGGACAGGGGTTTCATGTGGTCTGCGTGGCCCGCCGCGAAGCTCCGATCAAGGCTTTGGCTTCAGAGATCGCCGGGACGGCGATCGTGGCGGACGTCACCGACACCTCCGCGGTGACGTCTCTGGCCAGCCAGCTGGACCGCGTGGACCTGCTCGTCAACAATGCAGGGGGCGCGCGCGGGATGGAATCGGTGGCTGATGCCGACGTGGACCACTGGCGCTGGATGTGGGAGGCCAACGTGCTGGGCACGCTGCATGTCACCCGGGCGTTGCTGCAAAAACTGATCGATTCCGGTGACGGGCTGATAATCACCGTCACCTCTATCGCCGCTGTGGAGACCTACGACAACGGATCTGGCTACACCACTGCCAAGCACGCACAGGGCGTACTGCACCGCACATTGCGCAGCGAACTTCTTGGAAAGCCCTTGCGATTCACCGAAATCGCACCCGGGATGGTTAAAACTGACTTTTCGTTGCGGCGGTTCGACGGGGATGCCGAGCGGGCTGAGAAAGTCTACGAAGGCGTGACGCCCCTGGTCGCTGAAGACATCGCCGAGGTAATCGGATTCGTCGCCAGTAGGCCATCACACGTGGACCTGGATTTGATCGTTGTACGGCCGCGCGACCAGGTCAGTGGAGCCAGCGGACCGCGCTTCAATAGATCTACGACGTTGGCCTAGCGGCCGGGGGTGGCGCCGGCCGCGTGCGGTGCATGCTTGGGTGTGGCGGGCGCGGCCAGGGGGAGGTGGTCCGGCCCGCTCTGTCCCGACAGTGCTGACATCGAGGTCCAGTCTTCCCAGTCCACAGCCCAGTCCCAGATGTCGCCGTCTTCGTAGGACAGCTCGATGGGCGTGCCCGAGACCTCCACCGGATCGCCGTAGATGGCACTGTTGTAGTACTGCTCGGCATCCGCAGACGACAAGTTAATGCACCCGTTGGTGACGTTGGTATTGCCCTGGGCTCCCGAGCTGGCCGGGTTGGCGTGGATGAATTCGCCGTTGTTGGATATCCGCACAGCGAACCGCTCGCGAACGTTGGCGTAGCCGGCCGCCGGGTTGGTCATGTAGAAGTCTTCGTACCGCTCGGTGACTACGTGGATACCGCTGCGGGTGACATTGCGGTCCACATCCCCTTCACCGTAACTGCACGGGAAGTCCATGATCACACCCTCATCGGTGACCACCTGGATGCGGTGCGACGTCGCGTCGGCCTTGACCACCTGGCGACGGCCAACCTTGAAATCCAGCGTCGAATCACTGGCGCCGTAGGCCCCGTCACCGAAGGGCACCCCGTAAAGCTTGGCGTCGACGTGCACCACGGTGCCGGCCGGGTAGTACTCACGGGTGCGCCAATGCACACGCGACCCGCCGACCTCGTTGGGCAGCCATGCCCAACTGCCCTCGACCGGCGGAGTGGTCGTGACGGACAACGCCTTCTCCACCGTCGGTCGGTCCTCTTCGGCGATCGCGGTGTCGAACTGCATGATGATCGGCGCTGCAACGCCCACGGTCTGACCATCGGCGAGCTGGAACTGACCGTTGACCTGATTGGTCGGGTCGACCGTCGTAAAAGATGCGGAGACGGGCACTGCTTTGCCGTTGCGGCCGACGACGCTGCCACCCCATGAGTAGGAAGCCCCATATCCGAGCGGTTCGGCGACCGTGAATGCAGTGCGGTCCCGGTTGAGCGTGCCCGCAACGACCTTGCCCTCGGAGTTCTTCAGGCTGATCGTCTGAAACCACCCGTTCGAGACGTCGGCGCCGACCCGTGTGGTCGGCAGGACATCGACGGATTCTCCGGAGGGTTCGTAGGCCACATTAGGCGCGGCGGCAGAGCCCTCCGCGTCCCCGGAGGTCTTGGCGCCGTCTTTCATACACGCAGCGAGCGCACCGGGTGCCACCAAGCCAAGCGCCATGGCGGCGAGCGCACGCCGTCTGGTAACCGACGGCAAGGGATTTTCAGGACTCACGTCGATACAGAGTACTTAGATATCGCACCCAATTAGAACTGGTTCGGGTGTGAGATTGATCCCCCATTCTGCCAAAACGCCGGCCTTTATCGTCCTGGCCAGCGCAATTACGTCCGCTGTGGTTGCGTGGCCGCGGTTGGTCAGAGCCAATGCGTGCTTGGTGGACAGCCGGGCAGGCGCCGAAGCGCCGGGATAGCCCTTGCCGAAACCGGCCCGCTCGACGAGCCAGGCAGCGGCCAATTTGACCCCGCCAGCGGCCGGATAGTTGGGGATCGGGCCACCGTGGGCGGCGGTCAGGCGTTCGAACTCGGCGGGTGTTATTACCGGGTTGGTAAAGAACGAGCCGACGCTCCAGGTGTCATGGTCGTCTTGGTCAAGCACCATGCCCTTACCTGCGCGCAGCGCGAGCACTTCCGCGCGTACTCGTGCCGGGTCCGTGCGCCCCCCCGGCTCGGTGTCGAGTGCGGCCGCGAGTTCGGGGTACCGCAGCGGCGCGCTGCGGCCCTTGGGGTCCAGCGAGAACTCGACCTCCAGTACCACTGATGCCGCGGAGTTCTTCAAAATACTTGTGCGGTAACCGAATTGGAGAACACCCGGCGATACCCAGCGATCTTCACCAGTGTGTCGGTCAAGCAGCCTGACCCGTTGGATCGTGTGAGCGACCTCAGCTCCGTAGGCACCGACGTTCTGCACCGGAGTCGCACCCGCCGACCCGGGTATCCCCGACAAGCACTCCAACCCGCCGAGTCCGTGCGCCAATGAGGCAACCACGACGTCGTCCCACACCGCCCCGGCTTCGGCCCGCACGACGGCCCCCTCTACGACGATCCCGGCATTCGCGAGCCGGACAACGGTCAGGCCGTCGAGATCATCGGCGAGCACCACATTGGATCCGCCTGCCAGCACCAGCGCCTTTGGGCCGAGCGCCCCCAGCGCAGCCACTACCTGCTCGGTGGTGGTGCACGTCACCAACCTGCGCGCGGCCGGTCCGACGCGCAACGTGGTCAGCGGAGCAAGAGGGACATCCTCCGCGACCGCCGCACCGCCTGTCGACGAAGTGACCACGGGCATTAACGGTAGCCTGACCAGCTATGCCGCGTTCTTTCGACATGGCCGCCGAATACGAGAGCACGGTCGAACAGGTCCACCGCGCGCTCAGCGACGAGAAGTATTGGCTGGTGCGTCTGGGCGATTCCGGCTCAGACGAAGCCACACTCGACACATTTGCCGTTGGTGCCGAGGGGGGAATCCGCATCGCCACCACCCAGACCCTGCGGGCCCACCGGCTCCCGGCGGTCGTCACGCAATTCCATCGCGGCGACCTGAGTTTCCTGCGGGAGGAGACCTGGACACCGATGGTCGACGGCCGCGCGACCGGGGTGGTCGTCGGCACGATTCCCGGCGCGCCCGCCCGCCTGATCGGTCACACGGTATTGACCCCAGCGACCTCCCAGCCAGGCTCACGCATGGCGTTGAAGGTCACCGTTGAGGTCCGCATTCCACTTGTGGGTGGCAAGATCGAGGACTTCATCAGCAGCCAGCTCCTCCATTTACTGGTCGCCGAGCAACGCTTCACCAGCGTGTGGATCGACGAGAGCCGCTAACTCAGCAACTAGAATCCGGTGCCATGACCCGGCGTTCAGGCCGC
>DAOUYK010000334.1 GCA_030666145.1 Mycolicibacterium sp.
CCGTCGACCCGGATGACCGATCCGGCTGGGTCCACTCTGGTGCCCATCTCGGTGACCACCACGTCATCCACCTCGACGCGGCCGTCACGAATCATCTTCTCAGCAACACGACGGGATGCAATTCCGGCCTGGGACAACACCTTCTGGAGGCGCACACCTTGGTCTTGGGCCATTATCACTCCCGGTCCACGTCGAAGGACACTGCTTCTCCAGGTGTGGGTGCTTGGCTGAGCTTCATGAAACGTGGTTCTTCACAAAGGGTTTCGCTGAGATCGTCGATCACGTCGACGTCGGGCAGCAGCGGCGCGATATCAGGGAGGTCGGCCAACGATGGCAGGCCGAGTCGTTCCAAAAACAAATCCGTGGTGGCGAAGGCGACAGCACCGGAGTCGGTGTCAGTTCCGGCCTCGGCGATCAGGCCGCGGGCCAGCAGCGTACGTATCACTGCGTCGACGTTGACGCCGCGCACTGCGCTGACTCGTGCCCGGGTGACGGGTTGCCGATAGGCGACGACAGCCAGCGTCTCCAAAGCCGCCCGGGTGAGCTTGGAGCGGGCGCCGTCGATGAGCAGCTTCTCCACGTAGGGCGCGAACTTCGCGCGTGTGTACAGCCGCCAACCGCCCCCGGATTCGCGCAGTTCCATACCGCTGTCACGGGCGGTGAGCTCGTCGGCCAACAAGTCCAGCGCCTCAGCTACCCGCGATGCAGGCTGATCCGTGGCGGCGGCCAGCGCATCGGTGGTGACCGGGGTGTCGACAACGAGCAACAGCGCCTCGATCGCCGAGTTGAGCTCAGCATCGTCGTGCAGTTCGCCATCGTCGTGCAGATCGCCATCGTCATGCAGATCGGCATCATCATGCAGTTCCGCACTGTCCGATTCCGGGATCGGGGTATCGGCGTCGATTGAGTGATCTGAGTCTTCGCTAGTCATTGAACTTTCTATTCCGCGTTAGCGGCCACCAATTCTTGACTGCTCGGCCGCTCCCCGGTCCACGAAATCTGGAGCACGCCAAGCGGTTCTGATTGGTCGAATGCTACCGCCCTGGCTCGATACAGTTCGAGTAGCGCCAGGAATCGTCCTACGATCTCGATTGAAGACTCGCAGTCAGCAACGAGGGCAGAGAAAGACGCCCAGGCGCCAACGCCGCGACCCTCCAGCAAGGACATCAGGTTTGCCGCCTGTTCAGGCACTGACACCGACACCTGGCGTAGATGATCGATACTCACCGTCGGCGCCGGACGCGGGGTGAAGACCGCGGCCGCGATCTGCGCGAAGCGTTCGGCGTCCACGCCGAGCATCACCTCGGGCAGCAGATCCTCGTAGCGGCCCTCCAGCGCCACCGCCCGCGGGTAGCTACGAAGCGCCGCGGCCTCCAGTTCGGCGAACATTCCGGCGACGTGCTTGAACGCCCGGTACTGCAGCAACCGCGCGAACAGCAGGTCGCGCACCTCCAGCAGCGCCAGGTCGTCTTCGTCGTGGACCTCGCCTGCGGGCAGCAGGCGCGCAGCCTTGAAATCCAGCAGCGTCGCCGCGACCACCAGGAAGGAGGTGGTCTCGTCGAGCCCCAATTGCGGGCCTATCGCCTTGGTATAGGCGATGAACTCGTCTGTGACCTGGTGGAGCGCCACCTCGGTGACGTCGAGCCGGTGGCCGAATATCAGCTGCAGCAGCAGGTCAAATGGGCCCTCGAAATTGCTCAGCCGGACCTGGAAGCCAGCCTGGCCGGAATCTGACTCTGCGCCGGACGGCGTCTCGCTCAAGCGCCGAACCGGTCGATGACCTCACGCGCCAGGTTCCGGTAGCTGTGGGCGCCAGCCGATTTCGGCGCCCAGGTCGTGATGGGTTCATCGGCCACGCTCGTCTCGGGGAACCGCACCGTCCGGGTGATGACGGTGTCGAACACCAGATCGCCGAACCGTTCCACAATGCGGGCCATTACCTCGCGGGAGTTCACGGTGCGGGTGTCGTAGCGGGTGACAAGAATTCCGCTGATGGACAGCTTGGGGTTCAACCGGTCGTGCACCTTTTCCACGGTGTCGGTCAGTAGCGCCAGACCGCGCAGTGAGAAGTACTCACACTCGGTCGGGATGATCACCCCGTCGGCACATGCCAACCCGTTGACGGTGAGCAGGCCCAGTGACGGCTGACAGTCGATCAACACGTAGTCGTACCGGTCCAGCACCGGATACAGCGCCCGTGACAGCGTTTGTTCGCGGCCGACTTCGTTAACCAGCTGAATTTCGGCGGCTGAGAGGTCGATATTGCTTGGCACCAGGTCCAGCCCGGGCACCCTAGTGCTCAGCAGTACCTGATCAATGGACACCCGCGGCTCGACCAGCAGGTTGTGCACGGTGTTGTCGAGTTCGTAGTGCGGGACGCCGAGCCCCGCCGACAACGCACCCTGGGGATCTAGGTCCACCAGTAGCACCCGGCGCCCGTATTCGGCGAGGCTGGCACCCAGGTTGATCGTCGAGGTCGTCTTACCGACCCCGCCCTTCTGGTTGCACATCGCCACGACTTTGGCCGGACCGTGCGTGCTTCGGGGCCG
>DAOUYK010000181.1 GCA_030666145.1 Mycolicibacterium sp.
GACCGGCCCTGCGTGCCGTTTGGTGGCAAAGACCGCACACGTCAGGGTCGGCAATCCTGCGTGCATACAGAAGACCAGGTCAGGAGATCTAGTGATTCAGCAGGAATCGCGGCTCAAGGTCGCCGACAACACGGGGGCCAAGGAGATCTTGTGCATCCGTGTTCTCGGCGGTTCGGGGCGACGCTATGCGGGCATCGGGGATGTCATCGTGGCGACTGTTAAGGACGCAATCCCCGGCGGCAACGTCAAGCGCGGCGACATCGTCAAGGCAGTCATAGTGCGCACTGTCAAGGAACGCCGTCGCGCCGACGGCAGCTACATCAGGTTCGACGAGAACGCTGCTGTCATTATCAAGCCCGACAACGACCCCCGCGGCACCCGTATCTTCGGGCCGGTCGGTCGCGAACTGCGCGATAAGCGCTTCATGAAGATCGTCTCGCTTGCCCCGGAGGTGTTGTAGATGAAGGTCCGCAAGGGTGACACGGTGCTCGTGATCTCGGGCAAGGACAAGGGCGCCAAGGGCACGGTGCTGGTTGCCTATCCCGAGCGCGACAAGGTGCTAGTCGAGGGCGTCAACCGGATCAAGAAGCACACCCCCGAATCGCGCACCCAGCGCGGTGCGTCCTCCGGTGGCATCGTGACCCAGGAGGCGCCGATCGCGGTGAGCAATGTTTTGGTCGTCGACTCCGACGGCTCACCCACCCGCGTCGGCTACCGCAGAGACGACGAGACCGGCAAGAACGTCCGGATCGCCAAGAGCAATGGCAAGGACATCTAGAGTGACCTCTCTGACCAGCACTGAAAAGACCCAGCCGCGCCTGAAGCAGCGCTACCGCGAAGAGATCCGCGACTCGCTGCAGAAGGAGTTCGGCCACGCCAACGTCATGCAGATCCCCGGCATTGTGAAGGTCGTGGTGAATATGGGTGTCGGTGACGCCGCCCGCGACGCCAAGCTGATCAACGGCGCGGTCAACGACCTCGCCCTGATCACCGGGCAGAAGCCCGAGATTCGCCGCGCCCGCAAGTCGATCGCGCAGTTCAAGCTGCGCGAGGGCATGCCGATCGGCGCGCGGGCCACTCTGCGCGGCGACCGGATGTGGGAGTTCCTCGACCGGTTGACCGCGATTGCGCTGCCGCGTATCCGCGACTTCCGCGGCCTGAGCCCCAAGCAGTTCGACGGTACCGGCAACTACACCTTCGGACTGACCGAGCAGTCGATGTTCCACGAGATCGACATCGACGACATCGATCGGCCGCGCGGGATGGATATCACCGTCGTCACCTCGGCGACAAACGACGACGAGGGACGGGCGCTGCTGCGAGCGCTGGGCTTCCCGTTCAAGGAGAACTGAGCAGATGGCAAAGAAGGCTCTGGTCAACAAGGCCAACAAGAAGCCCAAGTTCAAGGTGCGCGGTTACACGCGTTGCAACAGGTGCGGCCGCCCGCATGCGGTGTACCGCAAGTTCGGTCTCTGTCGCATCTGCCTTCGCGAGATGGCGCACGCCGGCGAACTGCCCGGCGTGCAGAAGTCCAGCTGGTGACCGATGAGCGCTTGCGCGAAGAGCGAACAGCACCGATGAGCGCTTGCGCGAAGAGCGACTAGCGCCTTCGGTTTACAACTAAATACCACTTATTTCAACAGGTTGCGGTAGGCCTCAAACCTCAGTGAAACTCCTCACGGAGGAACCGCCGCGAGAAAGGTGACCCGGCTGTCATGACCATGACGGACCCGATCGCAGACTTCCTCACCCGTCTGCGAAACGCCAATTCGGCGTACCACGACGAAGTGTCCCTGCCCCACAGCAAGATCAAGGCCAATATCGCCGAGATCCTCAAGGCGGAGGGCTACATCACCGACTTCCACACCGAGGATGCCCGCGTGGGCAAATCGTTGGTGGTGCAACTCAAGTACGGCCCGAGCCGGGAGCGCAGTATCGCCGGGCTTCGCCGGGTGTCAAAACCTGGGCTGCGCGTGTATGCGAAATCGACCAATCTGCCGCGGGTACTGGGTGGCCTCGGCGTGGCGATCATTTCCACGTCCTCCGGTTTGCGCACCGACCGCCAGGCATCACGACAGGGCGTGGGCGGCGAAGTCCTCGCGTACGTCTGGTAGCGGGGAGGAACAAACTAATGTCGCGTATTGGAAAGCAGCCTGTATCGATTCCTGCCGGAGTCGAGGTGAACATCGACGGTCAGAAACTGTTCGTCAAGGGACCCAAGGGCACGCTGGAACTGACGGTTGCCGAGCCGATCTCGGTGTCGCACAATGACGATGGCGCCGTCGTGGTGGCCCGTCCCGACGACGAGCGGCGTAGTCGCTCGCTGCACGGGCTCTCCCGGACGTTGGTGGCCAACCTCATCACGGGTGTCACCGAGGGCTACACCACCAAGATGGAGATCTTCGGTGTCGGCTACCGCGTGGTGGCCAAGGGCAACACCCTGGAGTTCGCGCTGGGCTACAGCCACCCCGTGGTCATCCAAGCCCCCGAGGGCATCACCTTCGCGGTGCAGACGCCCACCAAGTTCTCGATCACAGGTATCGACAAGCAGAAGGTCGGACAGATCTCGGCGAACATCCGCCGCCTGCGCCGCCCGGACCCCTACAAGGGCAAGGGCGTTCGCTACGAGGGTGAGCAGATCCGTCGCAAGGTCGGAAAGACGGGTAAGTAAATGGCAACCAATACCAAAGACGCCGCGCGCCGACCGGTGGGACAGAACATCTCGGAGGCACGACGTACCTCGCGGCTGCGACGGCACGCACGGCTGCGTAAGAAGGTCTCTGGCACTGCCGAACGGCCGCGCCTGGTGGTTCACCGTTCGGCGCGGCACATCCATGTTCAGTTGGTTGACGACTTGGCAGGCGTCACGCTGGCCGCGGCGTCTTCCATCGAAGCCGATGTGCGCGCCCTCGACGGGCACAAGAAGGCCCGCAGTGCCCGGGTCGGTCAGCTCATTGCGGCGCGCGCGAAGTCCGCAAGCATCGGCGAGGTGGTGTTCGACCGCGGTGGGTACACCTACGGTGGACGTATCGCGGCGCTGGCCGATGCCGCCCGCGAAGGCGGGCTGAAGTTCTAGATGAAGATCTTGATGAAGACTGAGAGGATTGCATGATGGCCGAGCAGGCTGTTGGAGCCGGCGGGCCTTCGAGCGCAGAAGGTCGCGACGGCAGGGGAGGCCGCTCCGATGACCGGCGCGGTCGCCGTGATGACCGTGGCGGCCGTGGCCGCGACGGCGGTGACAAGAACAACTACATCGAGCGCGTTGTCACCATCAACCGGGTGTCCAAGGTGGTCAAGGGTGGGCGCCGGTTCAGCTTCACCGCGTTGGTGATCGTCGGCGATGGCGCCGGCATGGTCGGTGTCGGATACGGCAAGGCCAAGGAAGTTCCCGCTGCGATTGCCAAAGGTGTCGACGAGGCGCGCAAGAGCTTCTTCCGTGTTCCGCTCATCGGTGGCACCATCGTCCACCCGGTCCAGGGGGAGGCGGCAGCCGGTGTCGTGATGCTTCGCCCGGCCAGCCCCGGTACCGGCGTCATCGCCGGCGGTGCATGCCGTGCGGTGCTGGAATGCGCCGGCGTGCATGATGTCCTGGCCAAGTCGCTGGGCAGCGATAATGCGATCAACGTGGTGCACGCCACGGTCGCCGCGCTGAAGATGATTCAACGTCCCGAAGAGGTCGCGGCCCGCCGCGGCCTGCCGATCGAAGATGTAGCGCCCCCAGCCATGCTCAGGGCCCGCCGTGAGGCGGAGGCCCTGGCCACCGGCGCAGCGCGTGAGGGAACGGCATAACCACCATGGCAGAACTCAAGATCACCCAGGTGCGCAGCACCATTGGTGCGCGCTGGAACCAGCGTGAGTCCCTTCGGACTCTGGGCCTGCGTAAGATCCGCCAGTCCGTGGTTCGAGAGGACAGCCCACAGACCCGTGGACTGATCAGGGCTGTTCACCATCTCGTGACGGTTGAGGAGGTCTAAACAAGATGACGATCAAGCTGCACGATCTGCGTCCCGCGCCGGGCGCGAAGACTGCCAAGACCCGCGTAGGTCGCGGTGATGGCTCCAAGGGCAAGACCGCCGGCCGTGGCACCAAGGGCACCAAGGCGCGCAAGAATGTCCCCGCGACGTTCGAGGGCGGCCAGATGCCAATTCACATGCGGCTGCCCAAGCTCAAAGGCTTCAAGAATCGCTTCCGCACCGAGTACGACGTTGTTAATGTCGGCGACCTCAATAAGCTGTTCCCCAAGGGCGGCAGTGTGGGTGTCGAAGAGTTGGTGTCTGCTGGTGCGGTGCGCAAGAACGTGCTAGTGAAGGTGCTCGGTGACGGAAAGCTGACCGTCAAAGTCGACGTCACCGCCAACAAATTCAGCCGCAGCGCGCGCGACAAGATCAACGCCGCCGGTGGCAGCGCCACCGAGCTGTAGTTCAGTCGATGCTAAGGGCTTCGGTCGCGCAGGGGCGCTTTCGCCGAGTCGGCGGTAACATCGGCGTCATTTGCTGCGATTAACCTGTGCGTGCCGATACCAGGAGAAGTAGATGACCAGTCACCGACGTGCGGTTGCCGTGGCGATGCTTGCGGCTGGTTTCTCCGTGTCAGCCAATGCAACATCGGCTCATGCCGAGACTCTCGACGAGCGCTTCACCGAGGCAGTTACCTCACTGGGCATTGAGGTCGCGCCCGATACCGATCTTCCCGAGGCGGGTCGCCAAGTCTGCGACATGCTCACCGCGGGGATACTGGGCAATGTCAATCCGGTGCCGGCCGTGCGAGGCGTGGTGACCACGTTGACCAACAGCGGATTGAGCCGTGAGCAGGCGGTGGGGATGATGCGGGTGTCGGTAGCCGCCTACTGCCCGCAGCACGCGCGGTTCGTGTCCCGCTAAGAGGCGGGGCACTTTCTTCGCGGATGCCCGCCCGCGCCGTGTTGTTCGAGGAAACAGCGAGCCCGATGACGTCGGTAGGCTGAGCGCATGTTCTCTTTCCTGCCCGTTGTTCCCGGTGCCGACCTACGGGCGCTGGCCCGAAAGGTGGACACCGCCCGACATCACGGCATCCCCAACGGCTGCATACTCGAGCTCGATCTCCAGTCGGCGCCCGCGGAAACCAGCGGTTTCGACCCTTTGGTGCTGATTAACGGTGCGGGTAAGCCACTGCTGCTGCGGGAGGCCGTCGAGGGCCTGCATCGGGCCGCCGAGGATCCGCGGGTCGCGGGCCTGATCGCGCGCATCCAGATTTCGGCGACCTCCCCGGGCCCGGTACAGGAACTGCGCGAGGCAGTCGCGGCATTCTCGGAGCTCAAGCCGTCCCTCGCTTGGGCCGAGACCTACCCGAGCACACTGTCCTACTATCTGGCCTCCAGTTTCGGCGAGGTGTGGATGCAGCCGTCGGGAACCCTCGGCCTGGTGGGGTTCGCCACCAGCGCGCTGTTCCTGGGCGACGCACTGGCCAAGGCCGGGGTCCAGCCGCAGTTCGTCGCGCGCGGCGAGTACAAGTCGGCGGCCAACGTCTTCACTCAGGGCGGCTACACCGACGCACATCGTGAAGCTGACAGCCGACTCGTCGAGAGCCTGCACGCGCAGGTGTGGCAGGCGGTGTCGACCTCCCGCGGAATCGAACCGGCTGCGCTGGACGCCCTGGCAGACAAGGCGCCGCTGTTGCGTGAGGACGCGGTGGCCGGGGGCCTGATCGATCGTGTCGGGTTCCGCGACGAGGCCTACGCACGGATCATCGAACTGAGCGCGCCGGATTCGGAGCTCGATATCACCGACGCCGACGGCGAAGACGCCTCGCCGAGGTTGTTCCTGACGCGCTATGCGAGGGCCAAAGGGCCGTCGGTGCCGGTGCCGGGGCTCAAGAAGCGGCCGACGATCGCCGTCGTCACCTTGGCCGGTCCGATCGTCAGCGGGCGCGGCCGCCAGATGTCGCCGCTGGGCTCCCCGAGCGCCGGCGGTGACACCATCGCGGCCGCTCTGCGCGACGCCGTGGCCGACCACGATGTCGCCGCGATCGTTCTTCGGGTGGACAGCCCCGGTGGATCAGTGACCGGATCGGAAACCGTGTGGCGCGAAGTCGTCCGCGCCCGGGCGGCAGGCAAGCCGGTGGTGGCGTCGATGGGCGCCGTGGCGGCATCCGGGGGCTACTACGTCTCGATGGCTGCCGACGCGATCGTTGCCAATCCCGGCACCATCACCGGTTCGATCGGCGTGGTCACGGGCAAGCTGGTAGCGGCCGAGCTCAAGGGCCGCCTCGGTGTGGGATCCGACGGGGTGCGCACCCATGCCAACGCCGACGCCTGGTCGGCCAATGCGCCGTTCACTGACGAGCAGCAAGCCCTGGTCGAGGCCGAAGCGGATCTGTTCTACACCGACTTCATCGCGCGGGTGGCCGATGGTCGGCATCTGAGCGTCGAGGAGGTCGACAGGGTCGCCCGAGGCCGGGTGTGGATCGGGGCTGACGCCATGGAGCGCGGTCTGGTAGACGAACTCGGCGGCCTGCGTACCGCGATGCGACGGGCCAAGGTTCTTGCCGGGGTCCATCCGGACGACAAAGTGACCGTCAAGAACTTGCCGGGCTCCTCGCTGCGCGACATGTTGCGGCCTAAACCTTCTTCGCAGCCCGCCGCTGCGTCCCTGCCCGACCTGGTGGGCGCTTTGGCAGTGGCAACGGCGGCAGGGATCGTCGACGGTACGCAGCGTTCCTTGAGCGGGGCCAACGCGTTGTGGCTGGGGGAGTGGCGGTTCTAGCTCGTCGGAGCGGGGATGCTTGCGCTGACGTAGACGATCCCGCCGAGTAATTCGTCGCCCTCATCGGGGGACGGGGGTAGCCCGTACTTCGCGAACAGCTCGTCACGGGCTGAACCTTCTACC
>DAOUYK010000249.1 GCA_030666145.1 Mycolicibacterium sp.
CTCGGTCGCGAACAGCGTATTCATTGCGCGCACGCCGCCGGGTCGGTTGTCCACCCCGTACTTGCCGCCCAGTAGCCCCTGCGCCAGTGGGCTGTAGGCGATCACGAGGCGATTGTTCCGTTCGGCGAAAGGCACGAGGTCATCGAGGGCGCCCGGATGGGCCAGTGAGAAGTGCACCTGGTTGCTGATCACCGGTCGGCCCAGCGCCGAATCTGCCCGACGCCACCGCGCCAGCGAGTAGTTCGAGACGCCAGCGGCCCCGATCACGTCGGTATCCAACAACTCCCGCATACCCGGCATGATCACCGAATCCGGAACCACCGGATTCGGCTGGTGGACCTGGTAGAGCGGGATGCGATCCAGCTGCAGCCGCCGGGCACTGGCACGTGCGCGCTGTTTAACGATCGCCGGGAACGGCGCAACCGGAAACACCTTGCTTGCCACGGCCATTTCGGTGCGGTCCTCGCCGAGCGCCTCGCCGAGGATACGTTCGCTCTTGCCAAAGCCGTAGATTTCGGCCGTGTCGAACAGCGTCACTCCTAGTTCCCGGGCGCGCGCCACGATATCGTGGGCTGCCCCAGCGGCGTAGTCGTCGCCGTATCCCCACTCGCGGGAGCCGAATTGCCAGGTGCCCAGACCGATTTTGCTGACCGGTCCGACTCCCTCAACGTCAAGGTATTTCATAGCCGCCACCGTACAGACGATCGCCGGGTTAATAATCGGACCCTCGATTCGGGTATGGAGGTTTCGAATGTTTGCTGCACGGTGGTAAATTTCTTCGCTACGGCACCCTGATGGGAGCGCGATCCGAATACGGGGCTACATGGAGGGCAACATGGGCGTCGGCGACCGACGGGGTAAGTCGGTCGATCCGAGGCGGGGACTCTACGCCGGAGTCGCCGCGATCGGAATCGGAATGAGCCTGGCCATCAGCCCTGGCCTTGCCGAGGCCACCCCGTCGGATCCCTCGGATTCATCGCAGTCCTTCGAGACCTCCGATGCCGCCCAGGCAGTAGATACCTCCGAGGCCCCCAATGTGGGCTCCTCGGATGCAGCCCACGACTCCTCGGCCGAGCTCGACGAGGTTCCTGATGTTGAAGAGGTCGCCGATCTCGAGGATGGCGGGGATCTCGACGAGGTTGACGAGGTTGCTGGTCTCGAGGACGACGGGGATCTCCCCGAGGTTAGCGACCTCGGGGACACCGCTGATCTCGGGGACACCGCTGACTTGGAGGACTCCGCCGCGACGGCGGTCATTGAGGGAGCTGATGCAGACGCTGATGCCGCTACTGACGTCGGCGGTGCATACTCCGATGCCGACGGCGTGGAGGCGCCCCCCGAGTCGAGGCAATCTTCCGAGCCGGTGACAGTGGACGACGAACCAGCCTTCGGTAACCCGGGCAACGCGGCACAGCAGTCGGGCTCGGATGTGGTGGAACCGGTGACGGCCGAAACGCTCGCAGCGGAGGCGGAGGACCTGGCATCGGCTGCCGCGGTGCCTGCGCTCGCGACGGTGGATCTGGCCGCTCCGACTGCTTCGCGCAGCGCGCCCACGCTGCGTAGCCTCGTCAGCGAGCGACCCGTGACGGTCAAGAGCATCGTCACCGACTTGCTCACCTGGGTCGGACTCCGTCCGCAGGCCAATGGGCTACTGACCCCCGCGGCGCCGGTATCGGCGATCCTGCAGGGATTCTGGCTGGCGATGCGGCAGGCCCAATACACACTGAACAACCAGCGCCCCACCGCCGAGGCCACGATGTCCGGGCCCGGCCCCGACGGCGTGGTCAGCGGGAGCCTCAACGCCGTCGACTACGACGACACCGCACTGACCTACGAGGTCACCTCGGCGCCAACGCGCGGCAGCGTGGTCATCGATGCGCTTGGCAACTTCACCTACACTCCCGACGCCGGGGTGTCACCTGTCGGCGACCGATTCACTGTCACAATCGACGACACCATCGGAAATCCGTTCCACGTCCATGGCCTGCTCGGTTTTCTCGGCATCACCGGCCCGACCGAGGTCACCGTCGTCGTCGCTCCATCGCCGGCCCGACGCGTCGCTCCGGCGGCAATCGGCCTCGCCGATCTACTGTCGCGCGACGGTGTCGAGGTGACTGCCAGCCCCGAGGGAGCTGTCGGGGTCATCGACGGGCGCTTCACCGATCATGTGGTGTCCACGGCAGACGATGCCGCCGCGGTGATGAACGCGCTCGCGCCGGCGCTGGGTGCCGCGGCCGGTTTCGCTGACCCGTCTGATATCACCACCGCGCAGGCGGGGGTAGGAAGTTCGGTCGAAAGCTTCTACCGCCTCAGTGAAACAGCCAGTGGGATAGACGTTCTCGGGAGCGAGATCGTCCTTGTCACGGACGCTGACGGAGCGGTGACGGGCCTGTTCAATAACTACAGCGGGCTGGTCGAGGGATTCGACGTGACTCCCGCGGACACGGTGGATACCGACGCTGAGGTTCATCGGATCGTCGGCACCGCCTACCTTGGCTCAGCTGCAGACGCTGACGCGGTCGAGATGTTCCTTTCCGAGAACACGTTCACCAGCCAACTCATCGTCTACGCGCTCGACGACGAGGCGGATCCCAGCCTTGCGTGGCGAGTGGTTGTGCAGCTCCCGGATACCGGCGACATGTCCCAACCCGGCGCGACCTATCTGATCCATGCCGACGGGACAGACGCCGGCACAATCATCGCCACTATGTCGAACGTGGCGGATGCCAGCACGACGACCGTGGCCACGGACTACCTTGGCGACGAGCGCGCCATCAACATCGACTCAAGCCAGTTCTTCATCTTCACCAGCGAAAAGATGGTCGACGCCGCCCGAGGCATCACGACCTACAAGACGGGGGCCCCGTTTTTCGGCCTCTTTGGCCCGTCCCTGCCCGGCTCCGTGGTCCAGCGCAGTTGGTTCGGCTGGGACAGGAGTGCGGTGTCCGCGCACGCCAACACCGCCGTCGTCTACGACTATTTCGAAGACGTACTGGGTCGCACATCGTTCGACGGGGCGGGCGCGCCGATCGTGGTCAGTATTCGGTACACCGAATTCCCGATCCTCAGCGCGATCTTTGGCGGCGGCTACAGTAACGCGTTCTGGGATCCCACCCGCCAGCAATTTGTGTACGGCGACAGCGGGTACCTGCAGGCGGCGCTTGACATCGTCGCGCACGAATTCACCCACGGTGTAGTGAGTCATGTCGTCGGTGACGGGGGGTCGGTGCTTGATTATGGGGAGTCCGGCGCTCTCAATGAGGCCCTTGCCGACGTTCTTGGTCTGCTGATCGAGGGGAAGTCCGGCCAGGGCCGGTGGCTGATGGGTGAGGACTCCAGCAAAGTCCTGCGCAATCTCGCCAAACCGGGATCGCTCCCGACATCCTGGGGTCCCTACCGCTCGCACTACGATGCGCGCTACACCGGCTCGGGCGATGAGGGCGGCGAGCATGTCAACAGCACCATCTTTAGCCATGCGGTCTACAAGATGATGACGGCGGCGGCCACCAGCGGTGTCACGGACGAGACCTGGGCCATGGTGTTTTACCAGTCCCTGCACAGGCTGAGCCCGGGTGCCGAATTCACCGATGGACGCGCCGCGGTGCTCAGCACTGCGACTGCTCAGGGATTCACTGATGCGCAACTTGACGCGATCAACGACGCATTCGACTCGGTTGGAATCATCGGTGGTGCAGCGTCAGCCACTATCGCCGCCTGACTGGTCAACGAGCACCGAGCCTGATGGTCGATCACCGATTGTCTGTAAGGCGATCGGGGCCCCCTCAGCCGATGACGTCGTGGTCAGCCGGATGATCTCGGCGACTTCGCCCGGCGCGTCGCACTGCAGGTAGTGGTCCGCGCCCGGCACCACCCAGAAGCGGCTTTGGCCGGGCTTGTCTTTGAGGTAGGCCTGCCAGACGTGGTTGGCGACTCGCAGCGGAGCGACGCCGTCGTGGAGTCCCCAGATCAACGTCGTGTTGACGTCGATACCCGCGAGCCGCTCGAGCCAGCCGGTCTCGTCGGCGGCACGTTCGTGTAAGTACTTCACGGTATCGGCAAGTATGGCAACCCCGTCGTTGTGCGCGAAACACTTTGCCAACGCGATGATCTCGGGGTCCTGCGGACTTCGCCGCGGCATGAACGTAGTCATACCCAGGCCTGCCGCCAGCATGTCCGGGGTGGCGGCGGCCGCGGTTGGGCGACCGGTGGCCTCATCTAGCAGTGCCACCTGGAACGCCGTCAGGTTCGCCAGCGGCAGGTAAATGTTTGCGTTCGTCATGAACACATCGGCTGGCAGGGCCTTGACGTCCTGATCTGCCAACATTGCCAGGGCGATCATGCCGATGCTGCTGCCGCGATCGTGGGTGATCATTCGATACTCGCCGAGTTGCCACACCTGGTTGATCGCGTGCGTGAGTAAGCGGGCGTCGTCATAGAGCGAGTAGGCGTAGGGGTGGGGCGGCTTTCCGGACAGCCCGTACCCGGGGAAATCGAGGGTGTAGATATCGAACTCGGCGCCCTGCTCGCCTACTAAAGCGTAGTAGTCGTTGCTCGAGGTCGGGAAGCCGTGTACACAGACCAGCGCCGGCGCACCAGCGGTGCCGCAGCGCCGGCTGAACACCTCGACCTCGGCCCCGGCGTTAGCCGCCGTCGTCGAAGTCCACTTGAAGTGCGTTCCGTCCCGGCGCCACTCTTCGAAGATGTCCACCGTTCACCTTTC
>DAOUYK010000328.1 GCA_030666145.1 Mycolicibacterium sp.
GTTCTTACCATCGGTCTGGATTAGCGCATAACGACCCTGGATCTTCTTGCCGTGCAGCCTGACGATCACCTCTCCGCCCGTGTCTGGCCCGTCCGGGGGATTGTCGTTGAACTTCTCGGTCTCATAGATGCCGGTGTCCCACACCTCGACTTCTCCACCGCCGTAATCACCCTTGGAGATCTCCCCGGCGAAAGTGAGATACTCCATCGGATGGTCTTCGGTGTGGACGGCGAGACGGTTTACCGCCGGCGTATCGGGCAGGTTCTTCGGCACCGCCCAACTCACCAGCACACCGTCGCGTTCAAGTCGGAAGTCGTAATGCAGCCGCCGAGTGTGGTGTTCCTGAATCACGAACTTGTCGTTACCACCCGTGCGCGGCGCTCCACGAGGAATCGGCTCTGGCGTCTTGGCGGTATCGCGCATGCCGCGGTACATCGTCAAGCGGTCCGCGACCTGGAGCACGTCGTCTAGATCGGCGAGCAGATCACCGTCGGAGTCCAGCCGGTCGAGCACCTCGTCGAAAGTCAGCTGCCGTAACTCCGGATCGGCGATCTCCTCCCAGGTCCGTGGCGCAGCCACGGTCGGATATTCGCACCCTCTAAGCGAATACGGGGCAATCGTGGTCTTGTTGGGGTTGTTCTGACTCCAGTCCAAGAACACCTTGCCCACGCGCAAACTCTTCGTCATCGTCGCGGTAACTTGCTCTGGCATGGCCTGCGTCAACTGTTGGGCCACTCTCTTAGCCAGCACCGACGCACCCCGCGAGCTAATCGGATCCGGCAGCAGAACATAGAGATGCAGCCCCTTGCTTCCGCTGGTCAGCGGGAAGGCCGTCAGGCCGATGTCGGAGATCAGGTCACGAACCTCACAGGCAACCCGGCCGAGCTGCCTCATGCCCACGCCGTCGCCGGGATCGAGGTCGAACACGATGCGGGTTGCGGGACCCTCCGCGCCATCCGCGCCATCCGCGGCATCCCCGGCATCCGCGGCATCCCCGGCATCCCCGGCATCCAGAAAACGCCACTGCGGTACATGCACTTCCAGGGCGGCCTGCTGAGCGATCCACGCCAACCCCTCCACCGTGTCGATGACCGGATAAGTGGTGGTGCCCGACCTGTGCGCAATGGCGCGGCGCGCCAACCAGTCCGGAGCCGAGGAAGCTAGCTGCTTCTCGAAGAACGACGCTTCCTCGACGCCGTTGGGCCAACGCTTGCGCGTCGCAGGCCGACCCGCGATGTGGGACAGCATCGCTTCGGCAACGTTGAGGTAATAGTCGAAGACTTCCGCTTTGGTAGTACCTGTGGACGGGTACAGCACCTTATCCGGGTTCGTCAACATCACCCGCCCGTAACGATCCACCAGTCCACGTTATAAGGCGTGCAGGCCTTCCGGGCGCCGGTACCGTCGACACGGTGAGGGCACTGGTCATCGGCGAGGCGTTGATTGACATCGTGGAACGGGAAGTCGGGGCAGCCACCGAGCATGTCGGCGGCAGTCCTCTCAATGTCGCAGTCGGATTGGCGCGGCTCGGCCGAGCCACCGATTTTCTGACCCACATCGGCAAGGACGCCCACGGGCGACAGATCCGTGATTGCCTGGACTCCGCAGGGGTACAACTTGTTCCGGGGAGCCAAGTCGCTAAGCAGACGCCCACTGCGCGGGCTGCGCTCGACTCCGACGGCTCGGCGTCCTAAACATTCGACATCGACTGGCAGGTGACGGGCACCCCGCGGGTAGCACCGCCGCTGATCGTGCACACCGGCTCGATCGCGACTGTGCTCGAACCTGGTTGTCTGGCGACCGCGTCCCTAGTCGACACTTATCGCCTCGGGGCGACGTGCACGTTCGATCCGAATATTCGTCCGGTATCGATCGCAGATGCCGACACCGCCCGCGCCCGCATCGACCAGATGGTAGAACGAGCCGATGTGGTCAAGGCCAGCCACGAGGATCTGCGCTGGCTCGACCCGACGCGGACACCGGAGCAGATCGCAGCCTCGTGGCTGGCGTGCGGCCCGTCGATCGTCGTGGTGACGATGGGCGGCGACGGGGCTCTGGCGTTGTGCGCTTCTGGAGCGCTGCGGGTGCCAGCATTCAGTGTGGACGTAGTGGATACCGTGGGCGCCGGCGACGCATTCATGACCGGCTTGATCGACTCTCTGTGGGCACTGGACTTACTGGGAGCCACCCGCCGCGCACGACTGGCCGCGATCACGCTAGACACCCTGATGGGCGTCATGCGTGCAGCCTCGCTGGCCGCCGCGCTGACGGTGTCGCGTGCCGGAGCTGACCTGCCTGATCGCGCCAGCCGCGATGCGGCGGCGTCATCGGCCATACTGGGCTGATGCGATCCATCTGGAAGGGTTCGATCGCCTTCGGCCTGGTCAACGTACCGGTCAAGGTCTACAGCGCCAACGAGGACCACGACATCAGGTTCCACCAGGTCCACGCCAAGGACAACGGCCGTATCCGATACAAACGGGTGTGCGAGGGCTGCGGTGAGGTCGTCGAGTATCGCGACATCACGCGGGCCTACGAATCCGACGACGGCCGGACCGTGATCGTCACCGACGATGACATCGCAACTCTGCCTGAGGAGCGCAGCCGCGAGATCGAGGTGCTCGAGTTCGCGCCTGCCGGCGACATCGACCCGATGATGTACGACAAATGTTACTTTCTCGAGCCAGAGAGCAAGTCAACGAAATCCTATGTACTGCTTGCAAAGACGCTAATGGAGACCGACCGGGTCGCCATCGTCACCTTCGCCCTGCG
>DAOUYK010000118.1 GCA_030666145.1 Mycolicibacterium sp.
ACTCTCGACACTTGTTTCTTGTTTCAGGCATTTCCGGCGACATTGGGACGATGTGGGAGACCATCGGTCTCAACGCAACGGCGACGAAGAAGCGCCAACCAGGGGTTCCCTGGTTGGCGCCTAGCGCTATGGGTGGAAATATCCTTGACTGAAAGACGCTCCCCAACCCCCTGGAGGGCGCAGAATGCACACCACCCTACGAACCGCCATGATCGCCATCACCGCTGGCTGCCTATCTCTGTCGGCGCCACCCGCTCCTTTACAGATGGCGTAGGCAGGCTTGTGGAATTCCACGCCTGAGGAAAAAGGTGTGAAAAATGCGGCCACTATGCACCGAGCAGGGCCGACGACCCCGGCCCATGGGGTCATGCCCCAGGGGTGTCGCTGGGAGCAGACTGGTCCGCTTGCCTCATCGGGGCTCGGACTCGCGAAAGGACGGACCAGCCTGCCAGGCTCCCAGTCCTTCGATCATAAGCCCTGAGCTGCAGCGATGTCACCATAATCAGTCATCGTCATCATCATCACGCGCATGCACAGCCGCCTCAGCGTCCAGCCGCATCTGCTAGGCCGGCGTGATGACGGCGGTCGTGGAATCAGGCAGCGCAGAAGGCTGTCCCCCTGGCCGGTCCGCAGCTGGTTCGGTGGGGTCGGCTGAATACTTCATCAGTTTCTGAATACAGATGATGTTGTACTATCTGCGTGATGCAGGCTGCAATCGGTATCCACGCCCTCTCTCGATTCGGCTGTGCCCTGTCGGATCCCACGCGCACGAAGATCCTGCTGATCCTGCGAGAGGGCCCCGGCTACCCATCCGAGCTCGCCGAGCGCATCGGGGTGTCGCGCCAGATCCTGTCCAACCACCTGGCCTGCCTGCGGGGCTGCGGCCTGGTCACCGTGTCCCCCGAGGGCCGGCGCAGCCGCTACGACCTATCTGACCCGCGAATAGCTCACGCCCTCACCGACCTCGTCGGCCTCGTGCTGGACGTCGACCCTGCATGCTGCTGATCCCGACGGCAACGCGTCGCGCTGTGCTGACCCGCCGAGTCCGGCTGCTGGTGGCCGCGACGATCACCTACAACGTCATCGAAGCGACGATCGCACTGACCGAGGGCACCCGAGCGTCGTCGTCAGCGCTGATCGGATTCGGGCTTGATTCCGTCGTCGAGATCTCCTCGGCAGCAGCGGTGGCGTGGCAGTTCTCGGCCAAGGACCCCGAATCGCGGGAGAAGACCGCCCTGCTTTTCATCGCGTTCTGCTTCTTCGCGCTGGCCTGCTACGTCAGCATCGAGGCCGTCATTGCGTTGGTCGGGCTGCGAGAGCCCCGACCATCGGGCATCGGCATCGCCCTCGCGGCGGCAAGCCTGGTGATCATGCCCACGCTGTCGCTTGCGCAGCGACGCACCGGCCGCGAACTCGGCTCAGCGTCGGCGGTGGCCGATGCCAAACAAACGCTGCTGTGCACCTACCTGTCTGCGGTCCTGCTGGGCGGCCTAGTACTCAACGGGGTTCTCGGATGGTCATGGGCCGATCCGGTTGCCGCATTGGGCATCGCCGCGCTGGCGGTGCGCGAAGGCCTCAATGCCTGGCGGGGCGATCCGTGCTGCCGCTAGAACACCGGAAGAACGGGAGCTGACATGCCCATCATCGCGCTCGTATTATTCGCGGTCTTCGCCATGCTCGGATTCGGTTGGCGGAGTTGGGTACAACGGCGACGAACAGGGTCGACCGGCTTCCGGGGTATCAGCGGACGCCCGGGATCAGTCGAGTGGATCGCCGGTGCCGGGTTCGTCGTCGCGTTCGCGATCGTCATCATCGCCCCGGTACTGCAGTTGTTCGGCGCGGTGGCGCCGCTGGGCGTGTTGCACGCCGCGTGGGTCCAGATTCTCGGCGTCGTCATCGCGGGTATAGGCATCGCGGGGACCCTCTACTCGCAACTCGACATGGGCGACTCGTGGCGCATCGGTGTCGACCACACCGAGACAACGACGCTTATTCACAGCGGAGCATTCGCCGTTGTCCGCAACCCGATCTTCACCGCGATGGTCGTCTTTGCGTTCGGCATCATGCTGGTGACTCCGAACCTCTTCGCGCTGATTGGTTTCGCGCTGGTGATCACGACGATCGAACTCCAGGTCCGCGCCGTCGAGGAGCCCTACCTGAAGGCTACGCACGGCGACGCCTACCGCGACTACCTCGCCACCGTGGGCCGCTTCATTCCCAGCGTCGGACGGGTGAGCCGTTGAGGTTGCGGCCAGGGTGACGACACCCCGAGGGCATCCCGCCGCCAGTGCAGTATCAGCGCCCTAATCGCTGGGAATCGAGCGCTCGATCTCGTCGAGCCAGATGCGTGCCGACATGTCCGACGGCGCACGCCAATCTCCCCTGGGCGACAGGGACCCACCGTGGGACACTTTGGGGCCATTGGGCATAGCTGATCGCTTGAATTGCGAGAACGAGTAAAAGCGCCGCGCGAACACCTGCAGCCAGTACCTGATCTCGCCCAGCGTGTACGACGGACGCTCATGCTCCGGAATGCCGGGGGGCCAGTTGCCGCGCTCGGCATCACTCCACGCATGCCAGGCCAGGAACGCCACCTTCGACGGCCGAAAGCCGTGGTGCAGCACCTGGAAGAGGGAGAAATCCTGCAGCACATACGGTCCGACCTTGCCCTCGCTGCTCTGGATCTCCTCGTCCTCGCCCGTCGGTACCAGCTCGGGGCTGATCTCGGTGGCCAGCACCGACTGCAGCACCTCGGCTACCGCGGGGTCGAACTGCTGGGACGAGATCACCCAACGGATCAGGTGCTGGATCAACGTTTTGGGCACTCCGCCGTTGACGTTGTAGTGCGACATCTGGTCGCCCACACCGTAAGTCGACCAGCCCAACGCCAGCTCCGAGAGATCCCCGGTGCCCAGGACTATGCCGCCGCGCTGATTGGCCAGCCGGAACAGGTAGTCGGTGCGTAGGCCGGCCTGCACGTTCTCGAACGTGACGTCGTAGACCTTCTCGCCGCGGGAAAACGGATGATCCATCTCGCTGAGCATCAACTCGGCCGTCGACGTGATGTCGATGGTCTCGAAGGTCACGCCGAGCGCGGCGGCCAGCCGGGTCGCGTTGTTCTTCGTGCGCTCACCGGTGGCGAAGCCGGGGAGGGTGAACGCCAGGATGTCGCTGCGCGGCCGCCCCTCTCGATCCATTGCCTTGGCGGCGACGATCAACGCGTGCGTCGAGTCCAGCCCACCGGACAAGCCCAGCACCACCTTGGGATAGTCGAGCACGCGCAGCCGCTGCTCCAGACCGGACACCTGAATGTTGTAGGCCTCGTAACAGTCCCGCTCGAGCCGTGCCGGATCGGCGGGCACGAACGGAAACCGCTCCACCTCGCGTAGCAGGCCGATGTCACCAGCCGGCGGGTCCAGCACGAACTCGATGCGCCGGAAGGAGTCTTCGTCGATCAGGTGGTGGCGCCGGTTGTCATCGAAGGTGCCGATCCGCAGCCGCTCATTGCGCAACAGTTCGAGGTCGACATCGGCGGTCGAGCGGCGCGTACCCCTCGGGAAGCGTTCGGACTGCGCCAGGCACACTCCGTTCTCCCAGATCATGGTCTGGCCGTCCCAGGCGAGGTCCGTCGTCGATTCACCTTCACCGGCCGCGGCATAGACGTAGGCGGCCAGACACCGCGACGATGCCGACCGCGCGAGCAGGCAACGGTCCTCCGCCCGGCCTACCGTGATCGGGCTGCCGGACAGGTTCGCCAGCACGGTAGCCCCGGCTAGGGCGGCCTCGGCACTCGGCGGCACCGGGACGAACATGTCCTCACAGATCTCCACGTGCAGCACGAACCCAGGCAGGTCGGTGGCGGCGAACACCAGGTCGGGCCCGAACGGCACGTCCTCATCGCCCAACCGGAGCTCGCCGCGCTCGTCCTCGCCGGCAGCCATCTGGCGCTTCTCGTAGAACTCGCGGTAGGTCGGCAGGTAGGACTTCGGCACGACGCCCAGAACACGGCCCCGGTGCACGACGACCGCGGTGTTGTAGATCCGGTGCCCGCATCGCAGCGGTGCACCGACCACCAGCACCGGCAACAGGTCCACCGACCCGGCGACCACCGTCTGCAGCGCCGCTTCGACGGCTTCCAGCAGCGCGTCCTGCATGACGATGTCTTCGATCGAATAGCCCGAGAGTGCCAGCTCGGGGAATACCGCCAGCGCCACATTGTCGTCGTGGCATTCGCGGGCCATCCGCAGCACCGCCTCGGCGTTGGCCACGGGATCGCCGATCGCGGTGTGCTGCGTGCAGGCCGCGACGCGTACGAATCCCTGGCGGTAGGCCGAGTAAAAGTCCATCCGTACCATTGTCGCCCGTCGATGGTGCGGATTTGGTCACCGGGTGCGAATTGGCCCGTCGGGCACGGGGCCGGATCACCTACATTCGGTTAGGTGGAGTCCCCCGAACTTGTCGCCCTGCTGCGTGGCAGGCGTCTCGCGGTGGTGACCGGTGCCGGGATGTCCACCGATTCGGGGATCCCCGATTACCGGGGGCCGGATTCCCCGCCCAGCAACCCGATGACGCTCCGGCAGTTCACCTCAGACCCGGTGTTCCGGCAGCGCTACTGGGCACGCAACCACCTCGGGTGGCGGCATATGGACCAGAGAATTCCCAATGCTGGTCACCGGGCGCTCGCCACGCTGGAACGCGTCGGCGTGGTGACGGGCCTGATCACCCAGAACGTGGACCTGCTGCACACGAAGGCCGGCAGCCAAGCCGTGGTGAACCTGCACGGTACTTTTGCGCAGGTGGTGTGTCTTGACTGCGGCCACAGCATGTCCCGCACGGCACTGGCCGCGCTACTGGAAGCCGCCAACCCAGTTTTCTCCGAGCAGTCGCAGTCGGTCGGCAGCATCGCGGTCGCTCCCGACGCCGACGCCGAGGTGGCCGACACCGCCGGCTTTCGCATCATCGACTGCCCGGCCTGTGGCGGCATGCTGAAACCCGACATCGTCTACTTCGGCGAAAGTGTGCCGAAGACCCGCGTCGAGAAGGCCTACTCGATAGTCGACAAGGCAGACGCGCTGCTGGTGGCCGGTTCGTCGCTGACGGTGTATTCCGGCTACCGGTTCGTGCGCCACGCTGCGGCCCGCGGTATCCCCGTCGCGATCGTCAACCGCGGACGCACCCGCGGCGACGACCTGGCGACGGTGAAAGTCGACAACGGCTGTTCGCCGATACTGGCCTTACTGGCAGGCGAATTGCCCGCGCTTACGGCAACCAGGTCCTTACACCGCGACGAGGTCGTCGGCATGCACAGCGGGGCGACGCATCTCGGCGGGTAGGTCTGCGCTGGAGCGGCCCAGCATAGTGGCGAGTTCGATAGCGTCGTAGGCGACGACACCGCGGGCGATCGCCGTCGAGTCCTGCGCCCGCAACTCGACGACATCACCGCCATAGAACCGACCGGAGAGCGCGGTGATTCCCGCCGCAAGCAGGGAACGTCGCTGCCGCACAACGGCGTTGACCGCCCCGTCATCCAGCGTCAAGGTCCCGGACACCTCCGCGGCGTAACGGACCCAGAACCGGCGCGCCGACATGCGCCCGTCGCGCGGCGCGAACACGGTGCCCACCGACGCGTCGGCCAGCGCTGCTGCCGCATCCACTGCAGCAGTAAGCAACACCGGCACCCCCGCGTCGGCAGCCAGCTGCGCCGAAGACAGTTTCGAAACCATGCCGCCGGTCCCCAGGTGACTGCCGTGTCCGGCCGCCACGCCGTCCAGGTCACCGGGACCGCCGACCTCACCGATGAACCTCGCGTTCCCTTTTCGGGGATCGCTGTCGTAGAGACCGTCGACATCGCTCAGCAGCACCAACGCATCCGCGCCGACCAGGTGGGCCACCAGCGCTGAAAGCCGGTCGTTGTCGCCGAATCTGATCTCGTTGGTCGCCACCGTGTCGTTCTCGTTGACAATGCCGACGGCGTGAAGAGCTCGCAGCCGGTCCAGAGTGCGTTGGGCGTTGGTGTGCTGCACCCGCATCGAGATGTCGTGCGCCGTCAGCAGCACCTGCCCCACGGTTCGCTCATGCCGCCCGAATGCCGCACTCCACGAGTTGACCAGGGCCACCTGGCCGACGCTAGCCGCCGCCTGCTTGGTGGCCAGATCCGTGGGCCGCCGGCTCAACCCGAGCGGCTCGATTCCCGCGGCAATCGCACCAGAGGACACGATCACCACATCGGATCCGGACTTCATCCGCGCTTCGATCGCGTCGGCGAGGTATTGCAACCGACTCGCATCGAACACGCCCGACGGGGTGGTCAGCGCCGTCGTGCCGACCTTGACGACGACCGAACGCGCGGTGCGAACCGCTTCCCGGTGAACGGAGTTCGCCGACTCGGCACTGCGTCGGCTCACTGGTCGGCGCCACTTTCCCGGCGTGCCTTGCGCGCGGCCTTTCGCTCGTCGGCCGACACCCGGTCGGTCTGCTCGAGCCGGACATCCGTGCCGCGACCCGACAACGGCAGGTCCACACCGGCCGGGGTCTGCGGCTCCCAGTCGAACGTCATGTCGCCGATCGTCACAGCGCAGCCGGGCCGGGCACCGAGCTTGAGCAACTTGTCCTCGACACCGAGCCGGGCCAGTCGATCCCCCAGATAGCCCACCGCCTCATCGTTGTCGAAGTTGGTCTGCGCCACCCACCGCTGCGGCCGGGTGCCCCGTACGACGAATCCACCCACGCCGTCCGCCGTGACGGTGAAACCGCTGTCATCGACAGCAACCGGGCGGATCACCGGTCGGCGCGGCACCACCTCGGGTTGCGCGCTGCGATATGCCGACACCAGCTCCCACAGCGCGAAGATCAAAGGCCGCAGACCGTCTCGGGCAACCGTCGATACCTCGAAGACCGGCCAGCCGAACCTGCGAGTGATGTCTTCGCGAACGAAGTCGGCGAGTTCACGGGCATCGGGTACGTCGATCTTGTTGAGCACCACCGCACGTGGACGTTCGGCGAGATCGCCCAGCGTTGCATCGCCCTGCAGCGTCGGCGTGTAAGCGGCTAGCTCGGCCTCCAGCGCCTCGATATCGGAGACAGGGTCGCGGCCGGGCTCCATTGTGGCGCAATCGACGATGTGCACCAGTACTGCGCACCGTTCGAGATGACGCAGGAAGTCCAACCCCAGGCCGCGGCCCTGGGAGGCGCCGGGAATCAGGCCGGGCACGTCGGCGACGGTAAACGTGTGATCTCCCGCTGAAACCACCCCGAGGTTCGGTGCCAGCGTGGTGAACGGGTAATCGGCAATTTTCGGCTTCGCCGCCGAGATCGCCGACACCAGCGACGACTTGCCGGCCGAAGGGAATCCGACCAATCCGACGTCGGCGACTGTCTTGAGCTCGAGCGTGAGATCGCGGACCTCACCCCTCTCTCCCAGCAGCGCAAAGCCGGGCGCCCGGCGGGCACGCGACGCCAAGGCGGCGTTGCCCAGCCCGCCCCGCCCGCCGGCGGCAGCATCGAAACGGGTACCCGCGCCGACCAGGTCGCCGAGCAGGCGGCCGCGATCATCGAGAACGACGGTGCCATCAGGCACCTTGACCTCCAGGTCCGCGCCCGCGGCTCCATCGCGATTGTTTCCGGCGCCCTGTTTTCCTGACGGAGCCACCACGTGCGGGTGAAAATGGAAGTCCAGCAGAGTGTGTACCTGTGGGTCCACCACAAATACCACGCTGCCGCCACGCCCGCCGTTGCCGCCGTCAGGACCACCGAGGGGCTTGAACTTCTCGCGGTGCACCGACGCGCAACCGTTTCCGCCGTTACCCGCCCGCGCGTGAATGACGACGCGGTCGATGAACCGAGTCATCGGACATCCTTTCCATCACGAAATCTACGTTTTGCAGACGAAGCGCGAGAGCTGCTCTGCAAAACGTCGACCTCGACGGTGGAAGAGGGAACTACGCGTCGGTTCGCGCGACACGCACGATATTGACGAACTTGCGACCGCGCTTCTTGCCAAACTCGACCGCGCCGGGCGCCGTGGCGAACAATGTGTCGTCACCACCGCGGCCGACGTTGACTCCGGGGTGGAAGTGGGTACCGCGCTGGCGGACCAGAATCTCGCCAGCCTTGACGATCTGCCCGCCGAACCGTTTGACGCCGAGACGCTGCGCGTTCGAGTCGCGACCGTTGCGTGAGCTGGAAGCGCCCTTTTTGTGTGCCATTGTCTCTCGCTCCAGTCGTTACTTGATGCCGGTGACCTTGAGCACCGTCAGCGGCTGGCGGTGGCCTTGGCGCTTGTGGTAGCCGGTCTTGTTCTTGAATTTGTGGATCCGAATCTTCGGGCCCTTGGTGTGCTCGAGTACCTCACCGGTGACGGCGGCCTTTTCCAGCGCCTTTGCGTCGGTGGTCACCTTCGAGCCGTCGACGACCAGCGCGACAGGCAGCGAGACCGTGGTGCCGGGCTCGGCGTCGAGCTTCTCCACTTTGAGCACATCACCGGTTGCGACCTTGTACTGCTTGCCACCGGTCTTCACGATCGCGTACGTGGCGGATTGGGCTGCCATCGTTGGTCTTCCTCTGCTTCGCGTGCGGGCGCGCAGCACCCGGGGGTGCGCGCGGGTCTTTGGGTGCGGGGGCCCGAGGATCTGCAGGAATGCAGCCCCGAGGCTTCCCGCTGCCTCCCGCCAGCCGTGAGCAGGCCCTGGAGACAACTGCTCAAGGTTACGTGACCAGCGGGTAGAGGGTCAAACCGCTCAGTCTGGGACGGGCGGGCCTGCGGGTCGGGCCGCGGCACGCCTACGGTGCCGACCACCTCCGGCCACGACGGCGGCCGACTCGTCGGACACGTCGGACACGTGGGACTCAGTGTCCTCGTCGTCGAGGATGTCGATGTCGTCGATGTCGTCGTCATCATCATCGTCGTCCAGATCAAGCTCGTCATCGTCGGAGTCGTCATCAGAGTCTTCGTCGAAGTCGTCGTCGTCCGAGTCGTCATCGTCCGAATCGTCATCGTCCGAATCGTCGTCGGAGTCGTCGGCATCCTCATCGGCGACGGCGGCGCGAATCGCGTCGCTATCCAGCTCAGCGACGTCCTCGACGGCTTCAGCCACATCGCTGTCACCTGTGGAGTCCACATCGCTGTCGCCCGTGCCGTCGTCATCATCATGCTTGCCGTTGGCCGCGGCCATCGCTTTGAACATTGGGTGATCGCCCGGCGTATGGGCGGGTACCTTGACGACCGGCACGCTCTGCTGGTCTCGACCAGCGCGCTTGCCGCGCTTGCCGCGCCGGCCACCACCGCCGCCGGATTCAGACTTGCGGCCCGCGGACGAGGCGGAGTCGACAGGATCCCCCTGCAGCAGAATTCCGCGACCGCTGCAGTGTGGACACGTAGTCGAGAACGCCTCGATCAGCCCGGTGCCTAGACGCTTCCTGGTTAGCTGGACCAGCCCCAGCGACGTCACCTCCGAGACCTGGTGGCGCGTGCGATCCCGGGCCAACGCCTCGGTCAGCCGGCGAAGCACCAGATCCCGGTTGTTCTCCAGAACCATGTCGATGAAGTC
>DAOUYK010000238.1 GCA_030666145.1 Mycolicibacterium sp.
GGCCGGTTACCTGAGCACGCCGCGGCCGCCCATGGCGCCGCCCCCCGGTGATCGGCCGTTAGAGGGCCTCTGAGGGCTTCGTTTTATGAGGCGTTCTGCCGCCGACCTGGGTGTGTGCTGGGGTCGGGGTGGTCGCCGCCGGTGCGCGGTGGCGTGTGGTGGTTGGCCAATCGTCTTACCTATCAGGGTCTTTGGTCAATACCTTGGACCGGGTGCGTTGTGCTAACCTTCGACGGAAGTCCCGACCCGTGAACCTGCGGGTCAACGCAACAAAGCAGGATCCGCCCCGGTACAAGGTACTGGCGAACTATCGGTATCCTCACTTTGGTAAGCCTCAGCTCAAGCACTGGAGGCGCCTGTTGCGGAAAGGACTTCCTGCGTGCTGGTCGATCATCTGCGCCGGCAAGGCGACCACGTGGCGGTGCTCACCGAGTCAGAACAGCTTAGCTACCTCGAACTCGCCGAGAGGGTCGAAGCCGTCGCCCGTTTGCTGGGCCCGCGGCGCCGTCTGATTCTGCTAGAAACCCACAACGACGCAGAAACGTTGGTCCGCTACCTGGGGGCGCTGGCCGGCGAACACGTCGTGCTTCCAGTGCCGAAGGGTCGCGACCACAGCGAGATGATCGAGGCTTACCAGCCCGACGTCGTCATCGACGCCTCCGGAGTGCAGGTCCGTACCGGCGGTGCGCACCGGCTGCACGACGAACTCGCGCTTTTGATGTCCACCTCGGGAAGCACCGGATCCCCGAAGTTGGTCAGGCTCTCGCGCACCAATCTGATCACAAACGCCGCGGCCATTGCCGCATACCTGGGTATCCGCAGAACCGATAGGGCGGCAACGACACTACCCATGTCGTACTGCTACGGGCTGTCGGTGGTGCACAGTCACCTGCTGGCCGGCGCAGCGGTCATCCTTACCGAACAGTCGGTGGCCGATGCCGGATTCTGGGATCTGTTTCGTCGCCACCGCGGCACCACGTTCGCCGGAGTCCCCTACACTTTCGAACTGCTCGAGCGGGTCGGCTTCGGATCGATGGATATCCCTCACCTGCGATACCTGACGCAGGCCGGCGGCCGGATGCCCCCCGATCGGGTGCGTGAGTTCGCCAGATTAGCCGATCGGCAGGGTTGGCAACTCTTCGTAATGTACGGGGCAACCGAGGCGACCGCCCGAATGTCTTATCTACCACCGGATCTCGCCCATAGTCGTCCCACATCCATTGGCCGCCCCGTTCCCGGTGGTTCGTTTTCCATCAAGACGGTCGACGGCTGGCCCGACGGCACCGGGGAATTGGTGTTCCGTGGCCCTAACGTCATGATGGGCTACGCCCACCGGCCGCTGGATCTCACGCTCGGCGCCACGCTAAACGAGCTGCCTACCGGTGACATCGCGCGCCGCGGCCACGATGGGCTCTACGAAGTCATCGGGCGCAGAAGCCGTTTCATGAAAATATACGGCCTGCGCATCGATCTGGCGCAACTCGAGACCACACTGCGGGCCCAAGGGGTACGGGCACTGTGCATCGAGAACGACGAGCGCCTCGCGGTGGTCGTCGCGGGCGAGGGTGACCGACGCAATCTGCAGCGGCTGGCGGCCTCTGCGGCCGGCGTCCCGACCGCAGCAGTCACAGCGGTCTGCGTCCCGCAGCTACCGATGCTCGCGTCGGGAAAACCTGATTACCCCGCAGCACGGGCACTGACTCTCGATCGCCGCGCCACCGACTCGGCGGCAAGCGAGGAATCCGACCTGCGCACGCTATTCGCCGATGCGCTTCAACTCGACCCCGCCGAGATCGACCTGGACGCCAGCTTCGTCGACCTCGGCGGTAACTCGTTGTCCTACGTCATGACCTCGGTTCGGCTCGAACGCGCGATCGGCCGACTACCGCCCCACTGGCAGCAGCTATCCCTGCGCGAGCTCGAGGCACTGCCCAAACCGCAGCGCCGCCGGTGGACATTGTGGGGCAGCACCCTGGAGACCAGCGTCGCGCTGCGGGCAGCGGCGATCGTGTTGATCGTGGGTTCCCACGCCGACCTATTCAAACTATGGGGCGGCGCGCACATTCTGTTAGGAGTCGCCGGATACAACTTCAGCCGGTTCTGCCTGACCCCGGTTTCGCAGCCGGCCCGGGTCCGCCACCTGCGCACCACGATCGCATGGATCGCGGTCCCCTCAGCGTTGTGGATCGCGATCGCGCTCGTGCTGACCGCCGACTACCAGCTGTCGAACCTGTTGTTGGCCAACAAGTTCCTCGGGCCACACGACAGCATGACCGCGGGACGGCTGTGGTTCGTCGAAGTACTAGTGTGGACGCTGATCGCTCTGGCAGCACTGTTCTGGGTGCCGGCCGTGGACCGGCTCGAACGCCGGAATCCGTTCACCCTAGCCGCCGCTTTCCTCGCGTTCGGCATGGTACTGCGCTTCGACGTGCCGGGGCTTGGCTTGGGCAGCGACGCGTGGTTCACCGTTCTAACGTTTTGGTTCTTCGCAGCGGGCTGGGCCGCGGCGAAGGCCACGACGAACCGCCAGCGCGCGCTGGTAACCGTCGTGTTGATCGTCGGCCTGCACGGCTACTTCGGCAGCGACCTGCGCGAGGCACTCGTCTTCGTCGGTTTCATCCTGCTGGTGTGGCTACCAGCGGTGCGGTGCCCGTCAGTCATAGCGGCCGGCGCTGGAATCCTTGCCGAAGCCTCGCTATACATCTACCTCACCCACTACCAGGTGTATCCATTGTTCGGGACGCATCGCGCTGTAGGCATGATCGCAGCGATCGGGGTCGGCATCATGATCACTGCGGCTGTGACGCTGCTGCGCCATCAGCATCGCCAACGCAGGCTCACTCGGCCGCTGTCGACGCCGGCTCCCGCGCTGCCATGAGTCCCTCGTGGACCAAGGTCGCGGCGACGACGCCGTCGTCGCGAATCAAGCTGGCGTAGACGACGCCGCGGCCACCTGCCGCCGCAGGTGAGTGGCATTCGAGCAGATTCCACCGATCCGCGCGCACGGCTCGGTGAAACCACACCGAGGAATCCGTGGTTCCGCTGCGGTGACTCCTCGAGCGCATCGAGTGCCCGTGCACTTGCAGCGCCGGGTCGATCAGATATACGTCGGTGACATAGACCGCGATCAGCTTGTGCAGCAACGGATCCCCTGGCAGTTCCACATTCGCCCGCCACCACATCCGGCGCACGAACTGCCCATCAGAGGTGTCGTCGATGACCCTGATGTCGAGTTCGTCCAACGGCATCGACGGTGCGGGACCGGCGGGGCCGGTACGATCCAGCGTCGCCGGATCGTCCGGAAGCGAATCTCGGCGCCCGTGTTCGGGCCCTGGTAGCGCGGCCGCGAAAGAAGCTGTCGCCGTGGCCAGCAGGCGCTCACCCTGTCGGGCGTCAACCCGACGGGATGCTGCGGTGCGGCCGTCGAACACCCGCTCCACCGTGTAGTCGACGGGTTCGCCCGCTTCGCCGCCGCGTAGGAATTGCACGTGCATGTTCGTCGGCGCCTTGACCACGTCCACCGTAGCCGAGGCGGCAGCCAGGGCTTGGGCCGCCAACTGGCCACCGTAGGCGCGCTTACCCACCGGACCGCCACCAAGCCCCCGCCATGTGTCCGAGGGTCCACAAGTAACGTCGAGCAGATCCATCAGCGCGCTCATGCCACAGTGCCTTCCCGGAAGAGCCCGTCGACCTCATCGGCAGACAAGGCCAACCATTGGCTCAACACCGCTGCAGTGTCATCCCCGAGCGCCGGCGCCGGAACCGCCGGTGGATACACGCCGTCGATCGATGCCGGTAGCCCAGGGGCTAGGTAGCGCCCCACCCTTGGCTGCTCCAGCTCAGTGAACATCGGATTCTCGGTGACCCTGGCACCGGCCGCGGTCTCGGCGAACGTCCGGTACCGCTCCCACAACACCGACGTCGCCGATAGGCCCGCGGTGATCTCCTCTCCGGTATGCGCAGCGAACCACACACCGAAAAGTGCGTTGAGCGCACCACGATGTCGATACCGCTGCCCCTCATCGGAGAAGTCCGCACCCACCGATTCAGCCAGCGCGGCAACGGCTTCGGTGGTGCCGGTCAACGTGGTCAGATCGCGGAAGTGACGCCCAGTCAGAGCAACAATCATGAACGCGGCGCCGTCGCTGCTGGTGAAGTCCTGGCCGTAGGTGCCATACACGGCGTTGCCGATCCGATCCCGCGATGTGCCGTTGATCATCGCCTCGGTGAGCAGGCTGAGGTTACCTGCGGTGGCCAGCGCCACGTTCTCCAGCGGGATGCTGATGCGTTGACCGGCGCCAGTTGCGTCGCGATGACGCAGCGCGGTGACCACCGACAACGCGGCGTAAATGCCGCAGGTGACGTCCCAAGCGGGCAGCACGTGGTTGACCGGCGTCTCCGACCCCGCAGGCCCGGTGACCAGCGGGAAACCGATCGCGGCGTTGATCGTGTAGTCGACGCCAGTGCCGCCGTCGCAGCGACCCGACACCTCCAGATGAATCAAATCCGACCGGTTCTGGGTAAGCGCCTCATAAGAATGCCATTGCCGGCCAACGACATTGGTGATGAACACAGCGCTGTCGGCGACCAGCCGCGCAACCAACTCCTGGCCAGGCTCCGAGCGCAGGTCCGCCGCCAGCGACCGCTTGCCCTTGTTTAGTCCTGCCCAATAAATGCTGTCGCCGGCGTCGGTGAGCGGCCAGCGGCGGTAGTCGGCGGCGCCGCCAACTGGATCCACCCGGACCACCTCGGCGCCGAGCTGAGCCAACGTCATACCCGCCAGCGGCACCGCGACGAAGCTCGAAATCTCCACAACCCGCACGCCTGTCAGCGGCCGGGTCGGGTCCGCAGCTGGATCGGTCATCCGCTCAAGCTAGCAAGCGAGGTCACACCAGTTCGATCCCGTCGAGGATGGAGACCAGCACCCGGTCACCCAGCAACACCTTGAAGCAGCCGGCGTTAGAGTGGAAGCGCCCTGACTGACGGTCCAGGAGGTACTTGTGGCTAGCGGCGCGGCTGCTCCGGCGTCTCGTAGCGGTCAGGGAACGTCGCGCCCGACAGGACGTCGACGCGGTGACAGCGGCGCGCGCCAGGCGATCATGGACGCCGC
>DAOUYK010000049.1 GCA_030666145.1 Mycolicibacterium sp.
TGCTCACCAAGCTGGCGCTCAATCCCAGTGCTTTCCGCTTCCCCGCGCTCGAGTTGGTGTTCACCGGCCTCGTTGGATTCGTCGTGGCGGTGCTCTATCTCGGCGGTTGTTGGTCGGTCTCGGGCCGCACCGTCGGTGCGGCGATCATGGGCCTGCAGGTGCTCGGACGGCATTCGGATCGTCTGAAACCGCCGGTCGCGTTGCTGCGTGGCGCCGCATGCGTAGCCTTCCCACTGGGGCTGGCGTGGGTCGCTTTGGACCAGCATCGGAGATCTTTGCAAGACACCGTGTTCGGTAGCCGAGTCGTGTACGTGCACCCGTGCTGACCGACGGCGAAGTGATCTCGGGCTACACGATCTTGGGGCTACTGGGTTCTGGGGGCATGGGCGAGGTCTATTTGGCTGAGCACCCCAGGCTGCCACGCAAGGATGCTCTCAAGGTGTTGTCGGCATCGATCTGTGCCGACAGCGAATACCGGGACCGCTTCAACCGGGAGGCCGACATCGCCGCCTCTCTTTGGCACCCGCATATCGTCGAGGTGCACGACCGCGGCGAGTTCCAGGGCCGACTGTGGATCTCGATGGCACATGTGGAGGGCACCGACGCTGGCCGTTTGCTTACCGAGCGGTATCCGGAAGGCATGCCGGCGGACCTGGTGGTCCGCATTGTGACCGCTGTCGGCGAGGCGCTCGACTACGCCCACCAGCGTGGATTGTTACACCGCGACGTCAAACCCGCAAACATCCTTATCGCTGATCCCGGTGCGGAGAACGAACGGATCATGCTGGCGGACTTCGGGATTGCGCGCAGGGTCGGTGAAGTTAGTTCATTAACAGGCACCAACATGACGGTAGGGACCGTCGCATACTCAGCGCCTGAACAACTCACCGCCGACGAGCAGATCGACGGGCGCGCCGACCAATATGCGCTAGCGGCGACAGCGTTCCAGCTACTTACCGGGTCTCCGCCGTTCCGGAATTCCAACCCGGCGATTGTCATCAGCCAACATCTGAGTGCCCGACCGCCCTCTATCGCGGCGAAGCGGCCTGAATTATCGAAGTTTGGGGGGCCTTTCGAGAAGGCTTTGGCGAAGTCACCTGCCGACCGCTTCGAGCGGTGCGTGGATTTCGCCCGTGCCCTCGAGAGCCGGGCCGGGCTTGTCGAGGGGGCGATGTCAGTCCCCGCCCAAGCGGGTCCGCGGCATGCGAAGAGACCGGTCGTGGGGCGGGTACGGGGCCGCGCGCCGATGGCGTTGGCGCTGGTGCTGAGTGCGATCGCCGTTGTAGCAGTGCTTTTCGTAACGCTCTACGACCGACATGAGCGCAGCGCCGCTGATCGCCCCTCGCAACCCCCGCGGGACACTGCCCAGGCCACCGCGGCCGGTATGGTGGCGTTACCGGTTGTTGTCGTCGGTGCCGACTGCGCAACCCTGGGTGCTGCCGGGCTGACCGAGGCCGGTGCCCCGGCCTACTGTGCGCGCCTGGCCTCGTCGGGTGCCTCGATCTGGTCGCGTTATCCCGGTGAGATTCCGCATCCCAGCCGCACCCCGGGCGCCAGCTCGACGGGCGGGAACGTGCACGTGCTGGTGTGCATGGAGCAGAGCGGTAAGAGCCAGGAAGACTGCCACCACGCCATTCTGCGGGAGAACACTGATCCGGGCGCTAACGACCCGTTGTCTTAGTTACCCACCCGTTCAGCGTGAGTTACTCAGCGCTTTGGGCCCCCGATGATTTGCCCAAGATTGCGGCCGAGATGATTCAGGGCGATGGTTGACGCCGAATGTTCGCCGGGGGCGACCCGCAGGTCTGAATCGCCGGCAAGCTCGTCGAGCAACAGCTTAAGGCGGCGCCAGCTCGCCAGGTTGAGCGCGTTGAGCGCCTGCGGGTGACTCAGCGTAACTACGGCGACGCCTCGATGGCGTTGCAGCGCAACGCGATCAATGACGGTCGTGTCGGGCGGTTGTCCGCGCAATAGTCGGCGCACTGCACCTTCCAGATTCTTGTCGCCGCAAGTAGTGGCTTCGTCCATGCTCGCTATACGTATCCTCTCGGGTTGCTCATCTGTAATCTCGAAAACTAGTGGGCCCGTAGTCCGGCCAGGACGAGGCGGTCAACCAGCAGTGCCACCGCCCGGCCATTCCCACAGGCGAAAGCGGCACCGCGACATAGGCCAACCTAGCTACCAGATCCTGCGCGGTTGATCATGGCCCGATGCGGATCGGGCCCGGCGACCATATACCCGAGTGGGTGGCAAAGCCCAGGGCGATCTCGGCCTGTTGTGCCTCCACGATGCTGTCGAAGCGGCGCAGCGAACCCCAGTCCTGGCCCCAGTCCTGCGACAGGTAGGTAGACATCACCGATGCTCGAAGAAGCAGGTCAGTGATTCCCAGCAGCCCGCCGTTGATGCCGTCCTGCCAGGTGTCGGTGCTTTGCAGCTTGGCGTAGTAGTCGGGTGAGATACGGAACTTAGGGATCTCGGTGACACCGTTGACGTGCAGCATCGGCTGTTGGCAGGGGAACGCCAGCCCGACCGCCCAGTCCATCAGGACCGGCTGCCGGGACCCGATGTATTCCTGGACCGAGCGCAGCTCGGGTACCCGTGGCGGTGTGACGGCGACCCAGTCGCCCTGGCCGAGTGACAGGTCTTCCGCGATCACCCGAACAGCGATGGCGTCAGCCGGGATCTGGGCGCGCGGATAGCGCAAATTGCGCCACGACGGTGTTGGACCGATGTCGAACGGGCTGACGCGGCCGGCGGGCTCCGGGGCTCCGGACGGTCCGGGGATCCCGTATTCGAGCTCCACTGTCTGGCCGGAGGCGACGCCCTCGGCCACGCTCTTGCCCGCGATCGTTCCGGCCGCGGTGATCACCACCAGTGGGTGCGCGTCGTCGGCGGCGGCCAGCTCATACCACGCCGAGACCAGCCGGCTCTCCTGCTGTGCCTCTAGCGAATACGTTCCCGCAACGGGGACCTGGGCAGGCTCTAGGCCATAAGGCAGAGGAACTTTCGACCCATTGACACCCGCACGTGGCAGTCGCATCGGCTGGTTCCAGTCGGCATCGGTGCCTGGCTGGGGGTTATTGATCCGGATGGCCTCGGCGATGATCCGTTCCGGAACACCGTTGGGCGAGAAGCCCACCGGTTCGCTGCCGCCCAGCGGACCCAGCGGGCCCCAGGGAGGCTCGGCTGCGTCACGGGGTAGTGGCCGCAGGAAGCCGACGTTGGAGTCGGGCTCAACGAGCACGTCGTCGGCCATGCCGCAGCCCCCGGCGAAGGCGCGCAGATTGGCCCAACCGTTGGAGTAGGTCGGGTATTGGCGCACCACGCCTACCACCATCGAGGCCATGAACAAAACGACCATGAGACCTGCGGCGATCGGTATCGGTGCCGCGGTGAGCTTGTCGACGGCCCGCGAGTCGGGTCGCGCGGAGACGTGCAGCCAGAACGCCCACAGGGCCGCGATCGCGAACAGTGCCAAGAAGGCCGTGCTGACCGTCAGGCCGCCCAGACTTGGCACCGAATTGTTGTATGGGGCACCGAAGTTCGAGACATACCACCAACCGTTCGTCGAGGCGAAGCACATCGCCAATACGAAGAACACCAGCGAAAGAAACGCCATCCGGTTGCGTGCTGAGCGCAACACCAGTGGCGACATCAAAACGGTCGCCAACGCGGCCATCGCCCCGCCGACGGCAGCGAACAGACCGAAGTGGTGGATCCACTTGGTGGGGGTGAACATCAGGAAGAAGATCGTGGCGAAGATGACGCCCATCAAGCGCCAGGCGGGCCCCCGGGCAACACCGGGAACGTGCTTGCGCCGCAACATCATGAACAGCGACGGGAACAGGCACAACACGGTAAACAGGAATGCGAACCGACGGGAGATCGAGGCGTCGGTAGTCGGCAGGATGATGTAGTAGTAGCGCAGGATCTCGGTGAACCATTCCTGGCTTGGGCCCACCTGGGTGCGAATCCTGGTTGCTTCCAACACCGTGGCCAGCGTCTGGTCGGCGAACACGATTGTGAGCACGATGGTTCCTGCGGCCAGTAGCGGCGCCACCAGCGGCCACGTGCCGACCAGTTGGCGTCGCCGCATGAGGATTCGCAAGATTGGCCGGCCGCCGGCTATCAGGGCGGCTACCGCGATCAGCCCGGTGGGCTGGATACCGAGCGTGAATGCAGCGGTGGTGATCGCCAATGCCGCGGGCGTGAGGCGGCCCGAGGTGATCGCCCGTTCGATCAGTACGTAGGTGATCAGGGCACCGGTGGCGATCTGGCCTTCAGGTCGAAGCCCGTTGTCGAAGGGCATCCAGGCGCCCATAAACACCAGCCCGGCTGCCCACATCGCCGCACGGCTTCCCGACACGGCCGGCCCGAGGCGCGGCAGTACCTCCCTGGATAGCAGTAGCCAGCACACCAGCGAACAGATCAAGTCGGGCAATCGGATCCAGATGCTGGCATCGCTGACCCGTGTCATGAAGGCCAGCAGGTTGTAGTACCAGCCGAACGGGTCTTCGGGGCTGCCGAACCAGCGGAAGTAGTTCGACATGTAGCCGGCGTGATCGGCTACTCGGGCCATGCCGAGGATGTAGCCGTCGTCCGAGGAGTTGGCCCCGATTACATACCAGAGTCCCAGCCCGCCCACGACGACGCCGTCGACGGGGCTGACCGTGCGCCAACGTGATGGGATGAGCCGGTGCATGCGCCGCCCATCGGTGCGGTCCAGCTGCCACAGCGCCAGCAGTGCCACGATTGTCGAGGCGATCGCCAGCAGCATCGCCGCCAGCTTCAGCGCGGTGGGATGGGTGCTGAAGCGCGTGTCGATGGTCGCCGAGAACTCCATACCGGCAGGGGCGGGCCCAGTCAGGTCGGTGAATACCCCCACGACAGCAGGCCGCAGGTTGGGATCGGGGAAGCCGGTGCGCTGAGGTTTCCCGGCGTCCTCGCCGGAGGTCTGGGTAAGCCCGACGAAATCGGCATATGTGCCATCCAGCGACGAGGTGATGTCGATGCTGGAACAACCGGGGGCGGAACCTATCCCGGTGACGCGCTCCCGATCCACGGTGGCTACCACGACGTTTCGCACGATCACGTCGACGCGGGATGTCGTGGCGTTGACCAACATTGCGTTCAGGGCCGCGTCTCGGCCCTCCGATGGAGCGGTGCCCAGGATCAGGCCGCCCTTGTCGGGCATCGAGGCGACAGCCGTGCACGGAATCGTCGCAGTCAGACTTACCGGTGCCTGCGAGATCAGCGGCGCAGTGACGTTTTCAAGTTGGCCATGCTGGGGCCAGTTCAACGTCGCTGTTGTCTGCGTGACAGGCAGCAGCGGGGTCGCGACGGCCAGCACGAAGCCCAGCAGCCCGGCGATCGTGGCAACCCATCGTGCGATCTGCACGTCTTTCGCGGAGCCGTTGATGTCTGTAGCGCGCTCGCTGACTGCGTTCACCGCAGGTGTTGGTTTGCTGCTCACGGGAGGGGCTGGTTTTCTGCCGTTCTCTTCGTTCACGGCAGGGCCCTGATCGGTCCGCCGCGGCTCCAGCCGAACATTCGCGCGGACCCCTCCTCAATGACGGCAACAGGTGCCTCGTCGCGCGGCATCACCCGGGTGTAACTTTCGATCGAGCCCCAGTCGCGGTACCAGTCGTCCCGCAGGTACGTCGGGATCGTCGAGGTCCGCAACAGTGCCTGGATGAACAGGAACGGGCCGCCGTCTTCTGCCGCCTGCCACTGATTCGACGACGACACGACCTGCTTGAAATTGGGCAGGATGCGGTACTCCGGAAGCTCGGCCACCCCGAGATGTTCGGAGAAGGGCCGCTGGCAGGGGAAATTAGCTGCGGTGGCGATGTCCATGAGCACCGGCGTCTGTGACCCGAGGAACTCTTGCGCGGTCTGCAGCACCGGCACCCGCGGTGGGGTGAACCCGAACCACTGATCCTCGGACAAGTTCGGGTCATCGGCGACAATGCGGGCGACGTTGGCCTCCGGCGGCGCCGACGCCAGCGGGAACCGCAGATTGCGCCACGCGTACTGCGGGAAGATGTCGATCGGCTGAACCTCGTTGAGCGCCTCATAGGAACCATCGGAACGGTGCACGCCCCATTGCAGCTTCAACGACTGGCCGTAGTTGAACGAGCCATCTTCCTCGAAATACCAGATTGCGCCCGCAGCGGCGACGGACACTAGCGGCCGGTCGGGTGTGCGGGGCGGCAACTGATACCACACTGAGGTGGCTTCGGCGGCGACCGCGTTCTCGTCATAGCTGCCCATCACCGGGGTGCGGTCCGGATCCAACCCAAACGGCAGAAACACCCGTGATCCATTGACGCCCTCGGGGCCATAGCCGCCGCCGGTGCCCGCCGCGTAGGGCACCCCGATATTTGGCTTGTCCACGGGCCCATCGGAGTTCACCAGACCAGGGTTGCCCGCCACGGGTTCGGCCGGTTCGAGCGTGTCGCTGACCCCGTTGGGGACAAAGCCCACCGGATCCTCGCCGCCAAGCGGCCCGTATTTTCCGTAACGCTGTCCCGGAACCGGTTGCAGCATGCCGGCGTTGGTGTCCTCTTCGACGAGGACGGCGTCGGCCATAGCGCAACTCTCGTCGGATAATCCCGCCCGCAATGCCGACAGGTTGGCTGCCCCTGTGGTGTAGACGGGGTAGCGGCCTGCGGTGGCCTTGAGCATGGAGCCCAGTTCCAGGACCACCATGATGGTGGCCACAACGAGCAGCGGCGTGGATGCGAGCGCCCGATTCCGGCCGGTATCGGCGACCTCGGTATGTCCGGCGTAGTCCATGCGGAAGTGCAGCCAGCCCGCGAGCAGGCCGCAGACGATCGCGAGCACAAGGAAAATCGTGGTGACCGGTTGTCCGAAGATCACCGGTTGCTTGTCGAACCAGGGCACCCCGTAGTTGCCGACGTAGAACCAGCCGTTAATGCCTGCGTTCGCCCACGCCAGCACGAACAGCAGGGCCGTCACGTAGAGGGCGAGATTGCGTCGTTTCTGCAGCCCGACGTGGGCGACCGCGAACGCCGTGACGCCACCCAGCGCACCTGTCAATCCGGCGAAGACGCCGAACTGCGTCGCCCATTTTGTCGGGGTAAACGCCAGCAGCAGCAGACCGATCGCGGTCGTTCCGGTCAACCGCCAGACCGGCCCGTTCATCACACCTGCCACCTTGCCGCGCCGCAGGAGCACGACGAGCAGACCGAACAGGCACAACAACATGACCAGCACGGAGAACCGGCGCGTGAGCGAGGCTTCCACGCTGTCCTCGACCATCACGAAGTAGTAGCGCAGGAATTCCTGGTACCAGGGGATCGTCGGGCCCACGACGTACTTGATCCGGACCGACTCGGCCACGGTGGCCAGTGTCTGGTCGCGGAACACAACGACGAAGATCAGCGAGGCTGACGACAAGAAAGCCGCCAGCGGGGCCAGTGGAGCGGCGAGACCGTCGGTCGCCCGGCGAGCGGAGATGACGCGCTTGACGCCGCGTGCACCCACTAGCAGTGGCGCCAACGCGACCATCCCGTGTGGGGCGAGGGTCACACAGAACACCATGACGACGATCGCCACCGCGGTGGGCCACAGGCGACGGCTCACCAGCGATGTCTCGACGAGCATCCACACCGCGACCACCCCGAAGGCGATCAGCGGTTCCGGGCGCAGACCATTGTTGAACGGCAACCAAGCAGCGAGGAACACCGCTCCAGCGGTCCACACCGCGACCCGATTACGTGCCAGGCGGGCACCGAGCCGCGGCAGCATGCACCGGCTCAGGATCAGCCAGGTGCCAATGGCGGCGGCGGTGGCGGGCAGGCGCATCCAGATGCCGTCGGTGCTGATCGACGCAAGTTGGGCCAGGACGCTCTGGTACCAGTCGAAGGGTGCTTCGGAAGCGCCGAAGAAGCGATAGTAGTTGGCGACGTACCCGGCTTCGCCGGACACTCGTGCGATGGTCAGGTTGTAGCCGTCGTCCGAGGATTGCGGACCGACCAGATGCCACACCACCAGTACGCCAATCACGCTGGTATCGGTAAGCCACCTCGACAGGCCGACGCGCGGGCAGCGACTTCGGCCCTGCCGCAACCGTCTCCCTGACCTGCGGTCCAGCAGCGCCAACGCGCCGATGGAGCCCACCACGCAGACAACACCAAGGATCATGACCGCGAGCTTGAAAGTGGACGGGCTGGTGATGAAGCGCGTGTCGATGTCTACGGTGGCCGACACGCCGCTATTTGCCGGGACTTTGAGCTCGGTGAAGATGCCCGCAACCTGGGGCCGGTTCTCCGGTGCCAGGGTCCCGGTGGCGCCGGGAATGCCCACGAATTCGGCGCCGACTGCGCCGATATCGGCCCACAGGCGGATTGTGCTGCAGGCCCCGGACTCCACCGCGTCACGCGGCGCGACCGCGGCGACCGAATCGCGGAAGGCCACGATGACCTTGTCGGCATGGGCGCGTACGAACAGGCCATTGGCACCGGCGTCGATGCCCCCGGGCGGGATCGTGGAGAAGACCAGTCCGCCGTCGGCAGGCAGGGAGGCCACCGTCTGGCAGGGGATGGCGACGTCGAGCGCTCTGGGCGCCCCCGCCACCAGCGGCGCGGTGACGTTGCCGATGTTGCCGTCGCTCCCGACGCTCTGCGGCCACTGGATCGTCGCGGTCGTTTGATTTACCGGCAGCAGCGGCGCCAATGCGCACAAGAACATTCCGAGTACACCCGCGACGATGGCGACGAGGCGGATTGTCCGGTCAGGCACGAGGGTCGATGGTATTCGACGCTAGCTCAGACGCAGCGGTGCTGGGCTCCATAGACCGCTACGCGTCGCGGAACCAAGATCTAACCGAGCCGTTTCGGCGCTTGGGTAGAAGGGCGTGAGCTGCTGCAGCGAACCCCAATCACGTAGCCAGTCGTGCTTCAGGTAAGTGGCCACAGTCGTGGAACGCAGCAGCAGTTCAGTGATCCCCAGGGGGCCACCGCCGAGGTAGTCCATCACCGGAGAGTTGGCCTCGGCACCGAACCGGTCGGGCAGGATCCGCCACTTGGGCACCTCGATGACGCCGTTGCGGTGACTGTACGGACGCTGGCAGGGGAAGGCCAGCCCGACCAGCCAGTCCAGGAATACCGGTGCTGTCGAGCCGACGACGTCCTGGAGGGTGCGTAGGACAGGGATCCGGGGTGGTGTGAGCGCGATCCAGTGCTGCGGGCTGAGGTCGTCATCGGTGGCGACCAGCCGGATTCGGTTAGCCTCGGCGGGGATCGCTGACAGCGGTAGCCGCAGGTTGCGCCACGCCGGAGCGGAGCCGACGTCGCCGAGCTCAATGGTGCCGGCCGGCTCGCTGTCGGCGTTGGTGTTGTCGGCCCATTGCACCACGACGTCGCTCCCGTCGAACCTTCCGGCCGCAGACACCACGAGCAAGGAATCAGATCGGTCCTTCTCGCTCCACCCGGCTGGTAGCTGGTACCAGGCCGACCGCAGCCGCGCAGGCTGCTGGGTTCCACTGCGCCAGCTGCCCAGCACCGGCGTTCGCGCGGGGTCCAGCCCGTAGGGCAGCCGGGCGCGCGAGCCGTTCACACCCGCGGCAGCAGTGGTACCGCCTTCGGTGCCTGCCTCGCTTTCGGTGGCATCGGTGCTCGACGTGTCGGCGAAGTTGTCGGAGCCGGGCTGGTCCATGACCGGATCAGCGGATATGTCAGAGGGAATTCCGTTGGGCCTAAACCCTTCCGATGTGCCGTTGGATCCCTCTGGAGTGCCGGTGGATCCGTCCGAAGTGTCTGTGGTGTCGCCACCGAGACCGTCGCTGATCGGGACTCCGATGGGTGCGAGTAGCCCTGCGTTTGGATCCTGCTCCACCATGACGTCTTCGGCCATGCCGCACGTCTTACCGGTGAGCGCTTCCAGATTGGACCGGCCAACGGTCCATGCCGGGTACTGGCCGGTCATCGCCAGCGTCAGCGACAGCACCTCGAAGGTCACCACCGCCCATGTGGCGATGGCCAGCGGCGCCTGGAGAATCGGTCCCCAGCGACGCTGGCCGTCGTCGGGCGGCGCACCGTCTCGGCCCGAGAAGTGGAACCAGGCTGCCACCAGCAGGGTGATCAGCGACAGGCCGAGCAGAATCGTGGTGAAGCCAAACTTCCACCCCGGGAAGGAATTTGACCAGGGTACCCCGAAGTTGGAGACGTACCACCAGCCGTTCACGGTCGCGAACGACAGGGCGGTGACGAACAGCACCGCCGCGGCGAACAACGTGCGGTTGCGCCGTGAGCGCATCGCCGCAGCCGCAACGGCGACAGCGGCGAGCGCACCGAGTGAGCCGGCCAGCCCAGCGAACACGCCGAAGTGGTGGGTCCACTTGGTGGGTGTGAACATCATCGCCAGGAACGAGATGATGGTGATGCCGATGATGCGCCGACTCGGGCCCAGCGCCGTACCGGGGATGCGGCCCTTGCGCAGCGACATTGCCACCGCGACGGCCAGCGCGAGTAGCAATGTCAGCACCGCGAACCGTCGCGCCACCGAGCCGTCCGGGCTAGTGGTGAAAAGTCGCGAATAGCGGACGTGCTCGTCGAACCACGCCAGGCTCGGACCGACGGCCGACTTGAAGTTATTGGCCTGCATCTCGGCGGCCAAGGTCTGATCGCGGAAGATCAAGATGATGGTGACGGTGGCAGCGGCGGCGATCGGCGCCAGCAGCGCCGCGTAGCCGAACCGCGAAGTATGACGCGCCACAATGGTTTTCAGCGGTCCGATGGCGACTAGTAGTGCGCCCACCGCCGCGATTCCGGTGGGGCCAGAGAACAATGTCAGGGCCCCGATGATGATCGCGACCGCCACCGGCAACAGCCTGCTGGTCGCGACCCCCCGCTCGACTGAACACCAGGTCAGTAGGATTCCGAGTGCGATGATCGGCTCGGGGCGCAGGCCGTTGTTCAATGGCAACCAGAACGCGAGAAACAGACCAGCCGCCGTCCACGCCGCGGCCCGGCTGTGTTTGACGGCGGTGCCTAACCGGGGAAGCACTTCGCGGCTGATCACCCACCAACACGCCAGCGCCATCAACAGGGTGGGTAGGCGCATCCATACGCTTGTCGTGCTGACGTGCGCCCACATCGCCAGTAGGTCGTAATACCAACCGAAGGGCGATTCAGGTGTGCCGAACCATCGGTAGTAGTTGGCCATGTATCCGGCGTTCTCGGACACCCGGGCCATCGTGAGGATGTAGCCGTCGTCGGCGGTATTGGCGCCGACGAAGTGCCACCAGACCAGCACCGCGGAGACGAGCCCGTCCAACGGTGACATCGACCACCACCGCGGCGGCAGGAAACGCCGGTGCCGCATGCCGTCAGCGTTGTCCAACACGTGCAGCGCACCAAGGGCGACGATGGTCATCGCCACGCCGGCAATCATCGCCAGTAGCTTGAGCAAGGTCGGTGAGGTGCTGTAACGCGAGTCGACGGTCGCTGAGAACTTCAGGCCCGGGGGAGCGGGGCCGGACAGGTCGGTGAAGACCCCCACGATCTGGGGCCGGAAGTCGTAGCCGCTGCGCTTGCCTTTGAGTGATTCATCCGGATCGCCTTGACTGTCAGCGTTGGGTGCCGCGGTCAAGCCGACGAACTCGCCGGTTACCTTGTCGGCGTGCGCGGTGAACGTCAATTCTTTACACGCGGGGCTCAGGACTAAGTCCAGCGGTGCGCTAACCACCGGAGTGTTGCGCACGATGACGAGTAGATCGTTGTTGACCCGTTCGATAAGCAGGCCCCGGTCGATCGCTTTGGGTGCCTGCTTGGGGACAGTGGATAGCAGCACAGTGCGTCCGGGCTGGTCGAGGCCGGCGGCCGCACTGCAGGGCACGCTGATTTCAAGGTCGGTCGCCACGTAGCCGATCAGGGGCGCGTCGACGCTGCCCAGGACCCCGTTCTGCGGCCAGTTCAACTCGGCGGTAGTCTGCTCGACCGGGAGCAGGGGTGTGGCTATGGCCAGCGCCGCCCCCAGCAACCCGGCCACGATTGCGATGAGCCGCGCGGTGCGGTGGTTGCTACCGTTGGGTTGATTGGTCGGCTCCGCCGACGGGCCCGCCTTTGGCGCCACGGCCTAGATGGTAATTGGCTTGCGAATGGCCAGCACGAACGGCCCGATGGTTGACACGTCAAAACGTGGATCGTCGAACAGCGCGCTGTCCAACTCGACGTGGTACCGACGCACGTTGGGCTGGTTCGGGTAGACGTCGGAAGCCAGCCTCAGCGTGTATGTGTCCCCCACACTCCCCGAGCCGTTGCGGCGCATCAGAAACACCGTCGGCGGCTCCCAGGGCATGGCGTCCAGAGCGGTGATGAACTCGTCGGCGTCGGACAGCTTCGCCCAACCCTCGATGGCTTTGGCACGTTGCTCGAACTGCGCGAGTGGATTGGCATAGTGCGAGGTGAGCCCCTGAAAACCGTAATAGGGGTAGTACGACAGGAAGCTGTAGTCGGCCGTCATGACGACCGTTTCGTTGCGGGGGCGGGCCGTGACCTCTTCGATCCGGGCATCGATCTCGCGGTAGTACCGAGCGGCCCCAGGCGGGCGCCGATCGGCGCGCTGACCGGCGCCGTCGGTATCGGTGTAGGCGACGACGATGTCGGGGCGCAGAACGTCGGGAATGTCTTGGCTGAATGTCACGGCGCCCAGGGCGCCTACCGCGGTGGCGACGGCCACCACCTTGCCCGCGTTCTCTGCCCGCACTCGGGCGGCAACCGCGCGGGTGGCCTCGATGAAACCGAAGGCGCCGGCCGCCGATAGCAGGATGGTCAGGGTTGGTTGCAGTCGGAACGAAAGCAACGTGGTCCCCGCCAGCGTGGTGAGCATCGACAGCAGTGACCAGGCGTAGACCGTGAGCACCCCGACGGCCAGTGCCCCGGCACGAATGGAGGTGCGCGCGTAGAGCACAAGCCACAGGGCGCCGAGCATGCACAACGCTCCGAGCAGGCTGGGCTGCAGCATCGGGAACGACAATTGCGCGCCGTCGGCAGGCAGATAGTGCTGGGCGGTCCCGGTGTCGGCGGGTTTCCCCCGCGCCGCGGCGAGCAGGTAGGGACCCAGGCCGATCATCCACAGCAGCCCGGAGATGACGGCGATGACGAGTAGCCGTAGCAGCGGGTCGAGCGTTCGGCGGGTGACGGCGATAACCGCCGCCATCACTGCGAATGTGAACGCGGCGTAGGCCAGCAGCAGACTGTAGAACAGCGCAGCGCAGCCGAGGAACAGGCCGGTGCCGACGATCGCGGCCCAGCCGCCGCCGTGCCCTTTTCCCGGGTCGTCCCCTGCGCTCCGGGCGTGGGCCCAACGCTCCTGCCCTCCGGAACGCTGACGGGCGCCCAGGCCCGACCAGGCGAGCACGAACACCGGCGGCAGCAGCACCGCGATGATGGCCGCGTAGGGTTCGGCGGGGGAGTAAGCCAGTGCGGCTGCCGCGGTGGCCGTAGAAACCACTAGCGCGTACTCAAAGCGAATCATTTTGGCCCACAGCACAAATGCCAGCACTATCGCGACGGTGATCGAGATTATCGACCATGGTTTGAACATCTCCCACGCCGGTGTGCCGGTGAAGTCGGCGAGGCGCCCACCGATCCAGAACCATCCCGGGGGGTAGAACGGCGGCAGCCCAATGTAGGTCATATCGTGCAGCGCGGCGGAATCGGCGAACCGGGTCATGTACTCGGTGCGGAACTGCTGGTCCACCGAGATCCCAAACAGGTACAGCTTGGTGGCGCCCAACGGCATCGCGAGCGTGACGACGGAGAATCCGGCGAGCAGCGTCACCGCGCCGATGCGGGCGAGCGCCTGCCGATTGCGCCGCCACAGCAGTCCGCACGCAAACAACCCCGCCAGGCAAGCTACCTGGCCGACCGTGGTCAACGCGTGCAGCTGATTCGACGAGTTGTAGGCGGGCCAGTCGACTCGAGCGATCGCGGTGAGCCCAACAACGGCGACGAGCACGGCGACCGCGGTTGCGGCGAGCATCTGGCCGACAACTCGCAATGCGGCCTGCGCCATCTGCACCTTCGTTACCCGGGTCGCTCCGTTCCCCGCCAGCGGGAGGTGCCCCGACCTGTCCACAGACATCAAATGGGAAGCTTGCGGAAGATGGGGCGCGGGACGTGGCGCAGCACCATCATCACGTAGCGGAACGCGCCAGGCGCCCACACCAGATCCTTGCCTTTGGAGCTCGCGGTGACAGCGAGCTCAGCAACGTACTCCTTGTCGACGGTCAACGGGGCTTCCTTGACGTCTGCGCTCATCCGGGTGCGCACCTGGCCGGGCCTGATCACCAGCACGCGAACCCCGAACTCTCGCAGGGCTTCTCCGAGTCCAAGATAGAAGCCGTCGAGACCCGCTTTGGTGGAGCCATAAACAAAGTTCGAGCGCCTGACCCGCTCACCTGCCGCGGAGCTCATCGCGATGATCCGGCCAGAACCCTGGGCACGCATCTTTTCGGCGAGTAGCACCCCCACCGAAACCGCCGCGGTGTAGTTAATCTCGGCGATCTGCACGGCTTTGCGCTGGTTCTGCCAGAGTTCCTCGGCATCGCCGAGCAATCCGAACGCCACGATCGCGACGTCTATGTCCCGGTAATTGTCCCCGCCCCAGGCCGCGTCGATGACCTCGGGATGGCTGGCGGTGTTGACGGCGTCGAAGTCCACCACCTCGACCGATTTGGCTCCGGCCCTATCCATTTGGGCTTTGGCGTCGTCGCGCAACGGGTCACCGGGCATGCAGGCCAGCACGATACGGGCATGGGTGTCCCGCAGGTAGCGCGCACAGATCGCCAGGCCAATCTCGGATGTGCCGCCGAGAAGCAGGATTGCCTGGGGGTTCCCCGTCGCGTCAAAGACCATGTGAATACCCCATCTAGAACAGCTCCAGTCGTCGGGTCATGTCGGAGGCGAACACCCCGTCGGGGTCTACCTTGCGCCGCGCAGCGATCCACTCCTCGATTCGCGGATACATGGCGTGGAAGGTCTCGGCGGTAGTTCGCGAGTCCTTGGCGGTATACAACCTGCCACCGAACTCCAGCACCTGGCTGTCGAGTCGGTTGAGGAGCTCGTTGAGGCCTGGCTCGATCTGAAAGTCGACGCAGACGTTCCAGCCTGGTATCGGAAAACTCAATGGCGCCTGGTTCCCGGGCCCAAACAGCTTGAATACGTTGAGGAACGAGGAATGACCTGACCGCTGAATGTCGTACATGATCCGTTTGAACTCGTCAATGGCCTCGGTGGGCACTACGAATTGGTACTGACTGAACCCCGCTGAGCCGTAGGCGCGGTTCCACTCGCCGACCATGTCCAGCGGGTGGTAGAACTGCGTAAGATTCTGTGCCTTGCCGCGGTAGGTCTTGCCCATCCGGTACCACAACGCAGTCATCGCACCGAAGATCGGCTTGTTCCCCAACCCGCTGGGAAAAATGTCGGGAGCGGTGAAGTATTGGGGCGCATCGAACTTCAGTGGTTCACGTTGTAGCTTCTTCGGCAGCTGGTCGACGGTGGCAAGCGAGCCGCGGGAGATCACCGCTCGGCCGAGCTTCGGCGGGGCGCTCATCGTGTCGAACCACGCGCTGGAGTAGGTGTAGTTGTCCTCGGTGCCGTCGCTGTGGAAGGCGATGGTCTCGTCGAGCCCGACAGTGACATCGCCGTCGGCGATGAAGTAAGCGCTTTCGGTTGGTGTCATCTCGATGGTGGCGCGCAAGATGATGCCGGTCAGCCCGTTACCGCCGACGGTCGCCCAGAAAAGTTCGGCCTCGGGGCCGGTCGGCGTCAGCTGGCGGACCTTTCCGTCAGCTGTGAGCAGGTCCAATGACCGCACGTGGTTGCCGAAGCTACCAGCACTGTGGTGATTCTTCCCGTGGATGTCGCAGGCTATCGCGCCGCCGATGGTGACTTGACGGGTGCCGGGCAGGACGGGCACCCACAGGCCCAGCGGCAGTGCGGCACGCATCAGCTGGTCGAGGTTTACCCCAGCATCCACATCTACGAGCGCGTCGTCCGTGTTGATCGAATGGATGCGGTTCACCGCGCTCATGTCGATGACGAGGCCGCCGCCGTTTTGGGCGTTGTCGCCGTAGGAGCGCCCAAGTCCCCGGGCGATCACGCCGCGCCCATGGCCGTCTCCGACCTGTTCGACCGCTTTGATGATCACCTCAGGATCCGGGGTCGACAGCACCTGGGCCACCGACGGGGCAGTGCGGCCCCAGCCGGTCAGCCGCTTCGTGGTTGTCGGAAATTCGGCGCTCAACATCGTCATAGAGGGTACCGCTTGTTGCTCGGTGCTCGGCGCAGCCGGATCACTGCCCGGTCGCTACGTCCCCGGTGGGCGGGGGGCGTCCACATCTGTCCACCGAAAGATGACTAAGCGCTGGACGA
>DAOUYK010000124.1 GCA_030666145.1 Mycolicibacterium sp.
ATGCCGATCGTGAGCCGGGCCGGGCGGAGCCCACCGTATTGGGCACTCCCGCCGGCGGGAGACTGCAACATTGCAGACACCTCGCAGATTCTGCTGGGTTCGTTCCAGTCCTGCATGCAGGTACCAGACGGTCCCTACGACACTAGCTCAATCCTTGCGACGCCTGCGCCGCCCGCCTCCCGATGGGGTCGCCTGCAGCCGTGCCAACAGCTCGGCGACCGACTGACCGCCGGTGTGGGCACCCCCCTCGGCATCCTCGGGGGCATCCAGGTCAGCGGCCGACGCCGCTGGGGGCTCCGGCGCGGGCACGTCAGGTGCGTCGGCCCCCTCGTGGGCGGGCCCCGCGGAGCCGCCGGCGTGCCGCCGTCGCGGCTGGTCCTCGGGCGCCCGCCGCCTGCCCACATATTCATCGTCGGTACCGCCTCCGTCGGATGAAGGCACCCAGTGACTTCCCGGTTCACCGGGCGGAATCCACTCTCCATCCGCGGGCGCTGGTTCCCATTGGGCGGCATTCCTCGGGGCGTCCGGTTCGGGTGTTTGCCGCTCGGGCCGCGCAGCCTGCGGCGTCGGCGGGGGCAGCCACGGGTACAGCGGCTCGGGCGCGGACCTAGGCTCGGGCTCGAGCGCAGGAGGCGGGGCGGGTGGCGGCGGGGGCTGTGGCGGTGGCGCTGGCGGTGGCGGCACAAACTGCCGCTCAGCAACCCCCTCGGTACGTTGCGCATTTGCCTGGTCGTCCTCGGCGAACCTGCGGTGTGCACCCCCTGCCTCAGCGGGCGGCGCCGGCTCGACCTCCGGCGGGTGAGGCTCGGCGGGGACATCGATGATCGGGCTCTCCGCAGCGTCCGTGACGTCGGCTCCGTCCTCGAAGACCTCTTCGGCATCCTCGGTGTCGATCCGGCTGATGCTGACTCGGCCTGCAGTATCAGCGTCGGTAGCCCATTCGCCATACACCCGCCCACTGCTGCGATCCGTTTCGATCGCGTGCCGGTGCGATAGGTCGGCGTCGAAAATGAATTCCAAGTTCGCCCGTAGTGCAGCCAACTCCGCGCGCAATGCTGACACTTCCTCGACAGACTGCGCACGCAATTCCGTCGCGAGCTCACGGCGCAGCTGCGTTTCGACCGCGAGCTCGTACTCCCGCCGGGCTGAGATCTCGCGATCGAGCTGCAGATCGTAAACCAGCTTCAGATCCCGCACCTTCGCCTGGTCGCTGTCGCTCTGCCGACGGTAGATGACCGACACGAACGCAGCGACCACGGCGGCCCACAACGCCATGAGAACCGCGAGCTTCAGCAACTCTGCCCGGTTGGTGAAGACCAATGCCGAGCTGGCCCCGATCGCGAGCACCAGCAACACCGTCATCAGGAACCAACCTGGTCGCCGGGAGCCGCGGCGAAGGCGGGCGCCGCGGGTCGGATCGGTCATGGGCCGACTGTACCGGTGACTGCTCATCTGGCGTGTCCACCGCCACGGCGATTCGGCCGGTGGGCTGGAGAATCGTTCAGCCGGACGCCATGTCGGTGTTCTCCGTTGGCTCATCTGGAGACCTGCAGCAATGCTGCAGCCACAACGCCGCGGCCACCAACGCAAGTGCGCTGGCCCCTGCCACGACGGCGCCCCCGGTATCCTCGGCCGCCACCCGCAGCGTCGAGCGCCGAGGCAGCAGGTAGGCCACAACGGCCAGCCACCACCCCAAGACGACACTGCCCATCCAAGCCGAGGCCTTGGCGATCACCACCGACCGCGCCACCGCGAGTGGATGCAGCTGACCCGGCCCCACACCGATTTGACCATCGCGGATCCTGGCACGCACGTAGAAGCCCCATCCCGTTAGCGCGATGGCCACCCCCAGCGGCGAGATCCCAGTCCACCCCGTAATTGGCGGGAACCATCGATAAGCGGCCCCCACCAGCAGATAGCCGGCCACCGAGCTCACGAACACAGCAGCAACCAGATCTCGCCCCCGGGTCGGTCCCATCAACCCACCAGCTCGTTCGGCATCCGCAGCGCCAACTCGGTCATCTGGACCCCAGCGCGTTCGGCTGGATCGACGGCATCGAGGAGTTGGGCAACCGAAACCACCCGGCCTTCGACCGTCACAGTGGCACTCGATTCGACCGCAAGCCACGGCACCAGTACGAACGCGCGCACGTGCGCGTACGGGTGTGGCAAGACCAGAGCTTCGTCGTGCACCTTCACCTCACCGTCGGCTTCCCGACAGGTGACGATGTCGACATCCAATGTCCTTGGGCCCCAGCGCTGGTCACGATTCCGCTGCGCCGCGTCCTCGAGCTCATGCGCGCGACGTAGCCAATCATGCGCGTCTAGTGCCGGATCATCGGCGAGGACAACAGCATTGAGGAAAGGGGATTGTTCCACCCCGCCCCAGGCATCGGTCTCATACACCGGCGACACCGCCATGACACTGTCGAGTCCGTCCACCACCGACTGCAGCCACATCATCCGGTCGCCGACGTTCGAGCCGACGGACAACACCACTGATGTCATCGGATACTCATCCGCTTACGTCCCGGCGGCCGCGGCGCGAGCGTCGAACCACGACAGCGACATCGGCGAACTTCGACGGGATCGGAGCGCTGGGCTTGTGGACCACAACTTCGACGGCATGAACGCGCTCGTCACCCATGACGTCGTCGGCAATCTCGCCCCCCACTGACTCGATCAGCTGCCGCGGAGGCCCGGCGACGATGTCGGTGGCGCGCTGCGCAAGCACGCCGTAGTCGACGGTATCGGAAAGGTCATCACTGGCAGCGGCAGCGTTCAGGTCGATCCATACGGTGATGTCCACAACGAAGTCTTGCCCATCGCGGCGCTCATGGTCGAAGACACCGTGATTGCCGCGAACTACCAATCCTCGCAATTCAATTCGGTCAGTCATTGATTCCCCTAGGTTCAACCCCGGCTTCATCCTGCCACCCGGCGCCCTGCCATGCCGTGACCACGGCGAGTGCGTCGACCGATGCACGCACGTCATGAACCCGGACACCCCACACCCGATGCCACCCAGCCAGCGCAGAGATAACCGCGGTGGCCGTTTCCCGACCGCTCGGCTGTCTGGGCTCGCCGTCGGATCCAGCCAGCAATGCACCCAGGAACCGCTTGCGCGACGCACCAACAAGAACCGGGATACCGGTCTGGACGAACTCGGGGAGCGCATGAAGCAGCGCCCAATTATGTTGTGCAGCCTTAGCGAATCCTATGCCAGGATCAATGATCAGCTTGGCCGGATCCACCCCCGCGCGCACCGCAGCATCCACAGCGGCCATCAGTTCGTCGCGTACGTCGACAACCACATCGCCATAGAAGGGCACATCGTGCGGGCGGGCTCCGCCCACCGACCGCCAGTGCATGAGCACCCATGGCGCTCCAGCTTCAGCGACCAGCCTGGCCATGTCGGGGTCCGCTCTACCTCCGGAAACGTCGTTGACGATCGCCGCACCGTTTTCCAGGGCTATGCGCGCGACGCCTGCGTGCATGGTGTCAATGCTGACCGTGATCCCCTGCTGGGCGAGCTGTTTAACAACTGGAAGCACTCGGGAGGTCTCGACGTCAATGTCTACCCTGCGGGCGCCCGGACGAGTTGATTCACCTCCGACGTCGACGATTGCGGCACCCTGAGCAACCAGTTCGACACCATGCTCCACAGCGCGGTCCCGGTCGAGAAACAGGCCTCCATCGGAGAACGAATCGTCGGTGACGTTGACGACCCCGATCACTTTGACGCTCACTTTCGTAGGATCAGTTCCAGAGCCTCGGCACGAGATGCCTTGTCGGTCTTGAACTGTCCCCGCACCGCCGAGGTCGTCGTGATGGCACCAGGCTTGCGGATTCCACGCATTGCCATGCAGAGATGTTCGGCCTCGATCACCGCGATGGTGCCGCGCGGGTCAAGCTTGCGCATCAGCGCGTCAGCAATCTGGGTGGTCAGCCTCTCCTGCACCTGGGGTCGCTTAGCGTAGAGGTCGACGACCCGAGCTAGCTTCGAGAGCCCCGTCACCCGGCCATCCGCCCCCGGGATGTAACCGACATGTGCGACACCGTGGAATGCCACTAGATGATGCTCACATGTCGAGTACATCGGAATGTCCTTGACGAGCACCATTTCGTCGTGTTGTTCATCGAAGGTAGTGCCCAGAACCTCGTCGGGATCGGTGTGCAGGCCGGCGAACATCTCCCGGTACGCACGCGCCACTCGCGCTGGGGTCTCGATCAAGCCCTGTCGATTTGGATCTTCACCAACCGCGATCAACAGCTCCCGGACCGCGGCTTCGGCACGAGCATCGTCGAAACCGGGGTTGACGAACGCGGCCGAGTTGCTCTGCGACCGCGTCATCTAAGTCTCCGTTCAGGAACAAGCCAGGGATCAAATGTGATTCGGAGGCCGATCAGCCCGACCTTTGTGGCTGCCACTGTCGCTGCCGCTGTCCTGGCCCGTCCCTTCCTTTGGGGCCGGTACAGCCGCACCACCCCGGGGGGCGGGTTGCCCTGGCTGCGGATGGGGCGCAGCCGTGGGATAGCCCCGATAATCCGGCTCTGGGGAAACCGGCGGCCCACCTTGCCAGCCCGGCCACGGCGGCGGGGTGGGATACCCGTGCCCCGGCGGTTGCTGCTGCGGTGCTTGCTGCTGTGGCGCCCCCGGCGGTTGCTGCCGTGGCGCCCCCGGCGGTTGGTGCTGTGGCGCCCCTGGGGGTTGGTGCTCTGACGCCCTTGGGGGCCAGCCGGGTGCATGCCAGCCAGCTGGGGCACCGTAATCAGGCTGTGTCGCACCGTTCGTGGGACCGCCGTTCGCGCCCGCGCCGTTTGCACCGTTCTTTTGCGCGGCCTCGGCCGCCACCCGGGAAGCTTCGGCGATGGCAGTCTTGAAAGCCGGCTCGGGAACAGGCTTCGGCCATGGCTCACCACGCTCGATAGCCAGCTCACCCGGGGTCTTGATGGGCGGCTTGTCCGACGGCACCCGGCCACCAAAGTCGTCGAACATGGTCAATCGAGGCCGCTTCTTCACATCACCGAAGATGGCCTCCAGCTCGACGCGATGCAAAGTCTCCTTCTCCAACAGCTCACCGGCCAAGATGTCGAGCACGTCACGATACTCAGTGAGGATCTCCCATGCCTCTGTGTGCGCCGCCTCAATGAGTTTGCGCACCTCGTCGTCGATGATCTGCGCGATCTCATGGCTGTAGTCAGCCTGAGCCCCCATGGTGCGGCCGAGGAACGGGTCTCCGTGCTCGGTGCCGTACCGCACGGCGCCGAGCTTGGAACTCATGCCGTACTCGGTGACCATGGCGCGGGCGATCTTGGTGGCCTGCTCGATATCGGACACCGCTCCGGTGGTCGGCTCGCGGAACACGAGCTCCTCTGCGGCTCGACCCCCCATCGCGAAAACCAATCGTGCGATCATCTCCGAGCGCGTCATCAGACCCTTGTCATCCTCGGGCACCGACATGGCGTGTCCACCGGTGCGGCCGCGGGCCAAAATCGTGACTTTGTAGATGGGCTCGATGTCGGGCATCGCCCAGGCCGCCAAGGTGTGCCCGCCCTCGTGGTAAGCGGTGATCTTCTTCTCGTGCTCGCTGATGATCCGGCCCTTGCGGCGCGGGCCGCCGACAACTCGATCAACTGCCTCTTCAAGCGCGAGGCCGGTGATGACGGTGCCGTTCTCCCGGGCAGTGAGCAGCGCCGCCTCGTTGATCACATTGGCCAGATCAGCGCCGGACATGCCGACCGTGCGCTTGGCCAACCCGTCCAGGTCGGCGTCGGGTGCGATCGGTAAACCCTGCGAGTGGACTTTGAGCACCGCCCGCCGACCGGCCAGATCGGGGCTGGAGACGGGAATCTGACGGTCGAAGCGCCCCGGCCTCAGTAGCGCCGGATCGAGGATGTCGGGCCGGTTGGTCGCAGCGATCAGGATGACGCCAGCACGTTCACCGAAACCGTCCATCTCGACCAGCAGCTGGTTCAGCGTCTGCTCGCGTTCGTCGTGACCGCCGCCGAGGCCCGCCCCACGCTGCCGTCCTACTGCGTCGATCTCATCGACGAAGATGATGCATGGGTTGTTCTGTTTGGCCTGCTCGAACAGGTCGCGCACCCGGGAGGCGCCCACACCGACAAACATCTCCACGAAATCTGAGCCCGAAATTGTGAAGAACGGCACACCAGCCTCGCCCGCGACCGCCCGTGCCAACAGCGTCTTGCCGGTGCCGGGCGGGCCGAAGAGCAACACACCCTTGGGGATTTTGGCGCCCAGCGCCTGGTACCGCGAGGGGTTCTGCAGGAAGTCCTTGATCTCGTAGAGCTCCTCGACCGCCTCGTCCACTCCGGCAACGTCAGCGAACGTGGTTTTCGGCATGTCTTTGGAAAGCTGCTTGGCCTTGGACTTACCGAATCCGAACCCCATCCGACCGCCGGACTGCATACGGGAGAACATCACGAACAACCCGACGAGCAGCAATAGCGGCAACATATAGATGAGCAGCGTCCCGAGCATGCTGCTCTGGTTGACGACGGTACTGACTTTGGCCTTCTTGGCCTGCAGCGCCTCGAACAGCGTGACCCCGTAACCGGTCGGGTACTTGGTGATAATTTTCTTGCTGTTCTCGGTGTCGCCGTTGCCGTTCTTGAGGTCCAGCCGCAACTGTTGTTCGCGGTCGTCGATTTGCGCGCTGGTGACGTTGTCGTCGTTGATCTGAGCAATCGCCACCGTGGTGTCGACAGGTTTGAACCCTCGGGTGTCGTCGCTGAAATAAAAGAAAGACCACCCAAGCAACAGCACCACGGCAATCGCCGTGAGTGTGCGGATCACATTTTTTCGGTTCATTGATACCCACAGCCAATAGTCGGACTATCGGCCAAATCCTTCCAATACGCACAGCTGGAATAGTCCAGGCTACCGCTACACCAACGTCCGGCAGTTCCCGGAGGGAACCAGTGGGCCTGAGCCCGGAGGGAACCTCGGCCTGAGCCCGGAGTTCTCGGAGGGCTCTGGTTGGCTGTGAGGATGCGGACGCGGATGGTGCAGACGAACGGCGTTCGACTGCGAGTGACCGAGGCTGGGGAGCCTGGCAGACCGGTGGTGGTGCTCTGCCACGGCTTTCCCGAGCTGGCGTTCTCGTGGCGTCACCAGGTACTCGCACTTGCCGAGGCCGGATATCACGTGCTGGCCCCCGACCAGCGCGGCTACGGCCGTTCCGACAGGCCAGCGGCGGTTGACGCCTACACGGTTACCGAACTCAGCGCCGACCTGGTCGGGCTGCTCGACGATGTCGGCTCCCAGCAGGCGGCGTTGGTCGGTCATGACTTCGGCGCCGTGGTGGCCTGGACCGCGCCATTGCTGCATCCCGATCGCTTCTCCGCAGTCGCCGGCCTGAGCCTGCCTCCGGTGCCCCGCCCGAAGGTGCCCACGACGCAGGCTTTCCGCAAGGTGTTCGGGGACAATTTCTTCTACATCCTTTACTTCCAGGAGCCAGGCCCGGCCGATGCGGAGTTGGCGGAAGACCCGGCCACCACGCTAAGGCGCCTGTTCGCCACTCCATCGGCGGACGACGTTGCCGCGGCGCTGCGCATGCTCACACCCGGGCCCGAGGGTTTCCTAGCCCGCATTCCCGAACCCGGCGGGCTTCCGGGGTGGATCAACCAGCAGGACTTCGACTTCTATGTTGAGGAGTTTACCCGCACCGAATTCACCGGAGCGCTCAATTGGTACCGCTGCTTCGACCGCAACTGGGAGCTGACAGCCGCACCACCGGCGGCGACGATCGACGCGCCCGCCCTGTTCATCGGCGGCACCGACGATGCCACCCTGGCCTACACGCCGCGACACCGCGCCCGGGAGGTGGCCACCGGCGATTACCGCGAGATAATGATCGAAGGGGCCGGCCATTGGCTGACCGAGGAATGCCCCCACGATGTCACCCGCGCACTGCTGGAGTTCCTCACCGATCCCATTGTCGACCAACGGATCCGATCAAGCACGCGATAAGGTGCCAGGCATGTCGATCGCACCGGGACCAAAGAAGGCAACGAAGAAGGATCGGGCCAAGCTCGCCGCCGCGGCCGCCGGCGTCGCGGCATTGGCGTTGATCGCCTGCGACGCGCAGCCAGCCCCGACGTTGACCCCCGATGACGCCACCCGGCAGGTGACGGTCGTCGGGACCGGGGAGGAGCAGGGTGCCCCCGACACGTTGACCGTGGATGCGGCGATCGAGTTCCTCGCACCCGACGGTCCTGCCGCGATGAACCAGACAAACGAACGCCAGCGAGCCGTGATCGACGCGCTCGTTGGCGCCGGGATCGACCCCAAGGATGTGGCGACCACCGAGGCCGACCTGCAGCCGCAGTACGGCCCAGAGGACAACGTGATCACCGCCTACCGCGCCACCAACTCGATCGACGTGACAATCCGCGATCTGGATCTGGCCCCCGAAGCCATCGGCCTGATCGTCAACATCGGCGGCAACGCCGCTCGCATCAATTCGATCACCTATTCGATCGAGGATGACTCCCAGCTCGTGCGCGACGCACGGGCCAAGGCGTTCGAGAACGCCAAGGACCGCGCGACCCAGTACGCCGAGCTGTCCGGGCTCGACCTCGGCAAGGTGATCTCGATTTCTGAGTCGGGCGGCGCAGCGCCGATTCCGCCGATGCAGGCCCCGCGGGCGATGATGGAGGCCGCCGTACCGCTGGAACCCGGTGAGCAGACCGTCGCTTTCGACGTGACGGTGATCTGGGAACTGACCTGACCCAAGCCCCGCTATCCGGGGGTGAGGACAACCGGAATGCCGTTGAGCACCGCCGTGCCCGACAGTGAGTCCAAAAGCGTACCGTCGTTGAGCTGGTTGACGTTCACGCCGGGGCGCCCGGCAGCCACCGTCTGCCCGGTGCCGTCACGATCGTGCCCCCAGCCGTGCGGCAGCGACACCACGCCGCGGCGGATGTCCTCGGTGATCTCGACGGGCACCATCAGTTCGCCGCCGGGCCTCTTGACCAGCGCGGTGTCGGACACTCCCAGCTCAGCGGCACACAGTGCGCTGCTTCAGACCTGGTCAGCTGCCTGACAGTCGCACGTGTCGGGTGGTAAATGCACAGAAATGAAAGGCCATAGCCCTGCACACCACCACCCCAGCAGCAGCAGCGCCTACTGCTACTGCCTGTCCCCCAACGTAGACAGCAGCAGCACACCCGATACGTGGTATTGGGGCACCACAGGCAGCAGCACTAGGGGCAGGCACACGCAGACAGCAGGCAGCAGGGGCAGGGGGACACAGCACAGGCAGACACCCCCTGCTGCACAGCACACCAGCACGGGCACACGGGCACACGGGTACCGGGCACACCAGGCACTACACACAGGCAGGGCAGCACAGCTCGCACTAGCACTAGCCCC
>DAOUYK010000146.1 GCA_030666145.1 Mycolicibacterium sp.
CGCTGAACAATCGGATCTGAGGCCGGGTGTATCCCGGCATCAGCTGCTCCCAGACCTGGTCGACGGAGTTGCCGGTCGCTACCACCCGGCACTGCACGATGCGGTTGGCGTCCTCGCCGGTCTTGCACTGGCTCAGGTCGAACGCTGGGCCCTCGACGCCGGGGTTGGTCACCTGCCCCTGCTGCGGGGCAACCGAGCTGGGATCAATGCCGAGGAGCAGTGCCGCCACCATGATGAGCAGTCCGCCCAGCCCGCCGCCGATCGCCATGCCACGACCGGGACCTCGGCCTCCGCCGCTGCTGGAGGCGGTGCTCGTGTCGATCCGCATGCCCTTGTTGAAGGTCATAGCGCCACCTCATCAGCTTTGCCCGGCGAGCCTGGCGCCCAGGCGGGTCAAGCTTTGCACATACGAATTCGCTGGTGGCCGTTGTTGTCGGATATTCCACCGGGCCGGTGCCTCTTAGGCCCGCAGCACGCCGAACCGTTCGTCGGTGTACCTGCGAAGATTGTGCAGAAATCGCTGGAACAGCCAGCCCATGATGGGCCGGCCGGTGAACAGGCCGAGCCGGCCGGCCAGGCCGTTGGGCTTCATAGCCATGATCCAGGTGAGGTGACAACCATTGGCGGTGGGTACGATGTGGTAGTCCTCAGCGAAGGCGGCGACGGAGCTGGTGCTCGATTCGTTGAAGCGAAACGCCATCCGGGTGAACGGTTCCCAAGCCAGGAACTCCTCGTCGCCGGTGATGCCGCCACGCATGTGGACCGTCCGAGTGGTGCCGACGCCGCGCGGGTCCGGACTGGTCCACGTGACATTGGTGATCACACTTGCCCAACGGGGCCACGAGGTTGCGTCGGCCAGCACTTCGAAGAGCTGCTCGGGCGTGATCGCGAGGTCGACTGCGCTGACGAAGCGGTAGGGGGCATGGTCGACGAAATCCAGGTCGACTCGCTCACAGGGGTGACGGTTGGCCATGTCCTTGTGCCTTTCGTTTCGCCGGCAGTTACTAGACAGATCACGATAGCTGTCTAGTCGGGGCTGCCGACGTCGCCCCTTTACACTGAGCAGTCGTTTGACATCCCTGACTTGAGGAGTAACCCGTGCTGCGCACCCGCACCGCCGGCTCGTTGCGCGCTGCCGACGCAGGCCAGACGGTGACCCTGGCTGGTTGGGTGGCGCGCCGGCGTGACCACGGCGGCGTTATTTTCATCGACCTCCGCGACGCCTCTGGTGTGGCGCAGGTGGTGTTCCGCGACGGCCTGGAGGAGGGACAGGTGCTGGCCCAGGCGCATCGGTTGCGATCGGAGTTCTGCATCAACGTCACCGGCGTCGTCGAGATCCGGCCCGAGGGCAATGCCAACGCCGAGATCGCGACGGGCGACGTCGAGGTGAACGCAATCTCGCTGACGGTCCTGGGGGAGAGCGCCCCGCTGCCGTTCCAACTCGACGAGACCGCCGGTGAGGAAGCGCGCCTGAAACACCGCTACCTGGATCTGCGCCGCGATGGGCCTGGTCAGGCGATTCGGTTGCGCTCCAAGGTGAATGCCGCAGCACGGGTGGTGCTCGACGCGCACGATTTCGTCGAGATCGAGACGCCGACGCTTACCCGTTCGACGCCGGAGGGGGCCCGTGATTTCCTGGTTCCCGCCCGGTTGCAGCCCGGCTCGTTCTACGCGCTGCCTCAGAGTCCACAGCTGTTCAAGCAGTTGCTGATGGTGGCCGGAATGGAGCGCTACTACCAGATCGCCCGGTGCTATCGGGATGAGGACTTCCGCGCCGACCGGCAGCCTGAGTTCACCCAGCTGGACATGGAGATGAGCTTCGTCGATGCCGACGACGTCATCACGGTGTCGGAACAAATCCTCAAGGCATTATGGGCGTTGATCGGGTATGACCTTGTGCTGCCGTTACCGAGGATCAGCTATGCCGAGGCGATGCGCCGGTTCGGTTCCGACAAGCCCGACCCGCGGTTCGGCCTGGAACTCGTTGAGTGCGCTGACTACTTCTCTGGCACTGCTTTCCGGGTGTTCCAGGCGGCCTATGTCGGCGCTGTCGTGATGCCGGGCGGGGCGTCGCAGCCGCGACGCACTCTGGATGGATGGCAGGAGTTCGCCAAGCAGCGGGGCCACAAGGGGCTGGCCTATGTACTGATCGGCGATGACGGTGAGCTGGGTGGGCCGGTCGCCAAGAACCTCTCCGATGCTGAAAGAGAAGGACTGGCGAGCCACGTGGGTGCCGGCCCGGGGGATTGTGTGTTCTTCTCCGCGGGGTCGGCGAAGTCGGCTCGTGCGCTGCTTGGTGCCACCCGGATCGAGATCGCTAAGCGTCTCGACTTGATTGATCCTGCCGCCTGGGCGTTCACTTGGGTGGTCGACTGGCCGCTGTTCGAGGCTGCCGACGAGGCGACCGCCGCCGGGGAGGTAGCCGTGGGTTCCGGGGCGTGGACCGCGCCCCACCATGCGTTCACCGCACCCAAGCCCGAGTCGGTGGCCACGTTCGACACTGATCCAGGATCGGCTGTGGCCGACGCCTACGACATTGTCTGCAACGGCAACGAGATCGGTGGTGGTTCGCTGCGCATCCACGGCCGTGACATCCAAGAGCGCGTGTTCGCGATGATGGGCATCGACAGGGGTGAAGCCGAGGACAAGTTCGGATTCTTGTTGGATGCCTTTACCTTTGGCGCGCCACCGCACGGCGGCATCGCGTTCGGCTGGGATCGGATTGTGGCCCTGCTGGCCGGTGTGGACTCCATCCGGGAGGTTATTGCCTTCCCGAAGAGCGGTGGGGGTGTCGATCCGCTGACCGACGCGCCCGCACCGATCACGCCGCAGCAACGCAAAGAATCCGGAATAGATGCCAAGCCGGAGAAGCTGGAGAGGGCATGACCGTCAAGAGCTAATAGTTTCGGCCTCGGGTGTGATGGGATTTGATGCTATGAGTATCAAAGTGGCGCTGGAGCACCGCACCAGCTACACATTCGACCGGCTCGTGGAGGCCTTTCCGCACGTCGTGCGGTTGCGTCCGGCGCCGCACTCGCGCACGCCGATCGAGGCTTACTCCCTACAGGTCGAACCTGCCGATCACTTCGTCAACTGGCAGCAGGACGCGTTTGGCAACTTCATGGCGCGACTAGTCTTCCCGACGCGTACGCGCAGCCTGACGATCACCGTAGGGCTGATCGCCGACATGAAAGTGATCAATCCGTTCGATTTCTTCATCGAGGATTACGCCGAGACCTGGCCTTCTGCTCTTCGCGCAAGCGGCTCATCGCCCGGCTTCGAGTACCCGAAGGCGCTGGCTGAGGATCTCAAGCCCTACCTGAGGCTGGTCGACGAGAACGGTGAGGGCTCGGGCCCAGGTGACCTCGCCGAGGCGTGGGTGAACAACTTCGCCTTCGTCTCGGGCACCCGCACCATCGACTTTCTGGTGGCGCTCAACGGCGCGGTCAATGCCGACGTCGGCTACAGCGTCCGAATGGAAGCAGGTGTGCAGACACCGGATCTCACGCTGAGCACCGGTATCGGATCCTGCCGCGACTCCGCGTGGTTGCTCGTCTCGATTCTGCGGCAGATGGGTCTGGCCGCCCGATTCGTCTCGGGGTACCTGGTCCAGTTGACCTCCGACGTCCCGGCCCTCGACGGGCCGTCGGGCCCGGCGGCCGACTTCACCGATCTGCACGCATGGACCGAGGTGTACATCCCCGGCGCGGGGTGGATCGGCTTGGACCCAACCTCGGGTCTGTTCGCCGGCGAAGGCCACATCCCGCTGTCGGCAACCCCACATCCGGAGTCTGCGGCGCCCATCACCGGCGCGACGGAGCCGTGTGAAACCTTTTTGGAATTCACCAATGTCGTGACCCGGGTGCATGAGGATCCGCGTGTCACGCTGCCGTACACCGAAGGGACGTGGGCGGAGATCAACGCGCTCGGTGCCCGGGTGGATGAACGGTTGGCCGCCGCAGATGCGCGGCTCACTGTGGGTGGTGAGCCCACCTTCGTTTCGATCGACAACCAGGTCGATCCGGAGTGGACAACTGACGCCGACGGCGCGCACAAACGCGAACTAGCCTCGGCGTTGGCGGGGCGACTCAAGCGCGCCTGGGCTCCGCAGGGTCTGGTGCAGCGCGGGCAAGGCAAGTGGTACCCCGGAGAGCCGCTGCCACGTTGGCAGATCGGGTTGTTCTGGCGCGTCGACGGTGAGCCACTGTGGACTCACGAGGCGCTACTGGCTGACCCGTGGCCGGAACAACCTGATCTGGCTGCGCTGGCCCCCGACGTCGGCCGCCAACTCCTCGATGGCGTTGCTGAAGGGCTGGGGTTGCCGGGCAGCCAGGTTCGTCCAGTATTTGATGACCCGTTGAGCCGGCTAGCTGCAGCAGTGCGCCAACCAGAGGGCGACCCGGTCGCCGGCGAGGACGACTTGGAAGCGGACAGCTCCAAGGCCCGCGCCACGCTGCTGGCGAGCTTAGAAGCGCCGATCACCGAGCCCGCTGCCTACGTGCTTCCACTGCACCGCCGCGAGGACGGGTCCGGCTGGGCCAGTGCCAACTGGAGGCTGCGCCGTGGACGCATCGTTCTGCTGGAAGGGGATTCGCCCGCGGGGCTGCGGCTGCCGTTGGACTCGATCAGCTGGGAATCGCCGCCGGTGGCCTCTGAGGCTGATCCGATGCAGGATCGGCCCCCGCTGCGGGCCGGCGATGTGGAAAAACGTGAGGACGAAACGACTGACCGCGCCGTGGTCGAGGATGCCGAGCCGATGCCGAGGACCGCGCTCTTGGCCGAGATACGGGAAGGACTGCTCTACGTTTATCTGCCACCCACTGAGGAATTGGACGACTTCGTTGATCTTGTCCAGCGGATCGAGCGTTCCGCAGCCACGATCGGCTGTCCGTTGGTGCTTGAGGGTTACGGTCCGCCGCCGGACCCTCGGTTGCACGCAATGTCCATCACACCTGACCCGGGCGTCATTGAGGTCAACGTGGCACCGGCTGCCAGCTTCGCCGAGCAACGAGACCAGCTGGACACGCTCTACGAAGAGGCGCGCTTGACGCGGCTATCCACCGAGTCGTTCGAGGTGGACGGCACCCATGGTGGAACCGGCGGCGGTAACCACATCACCCTCGGCGGTATCACCCCCGCTGATTCTCCGTTGCTGCGCCGTCCGGATCTGCTTGTCTCGTTGTTGACGTATTGGCAGCGTCACCCGTCGCTGTCTTACCTGTTTGCCGGCCGGTTCGTCGGTACGACATCGCAAGCGCCCCGAGTCGACGAGGGCCGCCCGGACGCCCTCTACGAGCTGGAGATCGCGTTTGCAGAGATCGCACGACTTTCGGAGGCAAAGGGCGCGCCGAAACCATGGATCACCGACCGGGCGCTGCGGCACATGCTCACAGATATCACGGGGAACACCCACCGTGCGGAGTTCTGCATCGACAAGCTCTACAGCCCCGACAGTGCGCGCGGCCGGCTTGGGTTGCTTGAGCTACGTGGGTTCGAGATGCCGCCTCACAACCAGATGGCGATGGTGCAGTCGCTACTGGTGCGCTCTCTGGTGTCGTGGTTCTGGGATGAGCCGCTGCGTGCCCCGCTGATCCGTCACGGCGCCAACCTGCATGGCAGGTACCTGTTGCCGCACTTCCTGATTCACGATATCGCCGAGGTTGCCGCCGATCTCCGTGCGCATGGGATCGAATTCGAGACCAGCTGGCTGGACCCTTTCACTGAGTTCCGGTTTCCACGGATCGGGACAGCGGTCTTCGGCGGCGTGGAGATCGAGCTGCGTGGCGCGATCGAGCAGTGGAACGTGCTGGGCGAGGAGTCCACTGCCGGAGGCACAGCCCGCTACGTCGACTCATCGGTCGAACGGGTCCAAGTCCGGCTCATCGGCGCCGACCGGCAACGCTTCATCGTCACTGCGAACGGCTATCCGATTCCGATGCTGGCGACCGACAACCCCGATGTGCAGGTCGGCGGGGTGCGCTACCGGGCTTGGCAGCCGCCCAGCGCGCTTCACCCGACGATCACGGTCGACGGCCCGCTGCGTTTCGAACTCGTCGACGCCGCGACCGGGGTATCCAGGGGTGGCTGCACCTACCATGTGGCGCACCCGGGTGGGCGGTCCTATGACGCCCCGCCAGTGAACGCAGTGGAGGCGGAGTCGCGGCGCAGCCGCCGCTTCGAATCCAGTGGTTTCACGCCTGGTAAGGCCGACCTGGCTAGTCTGCGGGAAAAGCAGGCACGCCAGTCCACCGACGTGGGCGCGCCGGGGATCTTGGATCTGCGACGAGTGCGTACCGTGCTGCGTTGATGGCATTTCCGGCAACAGGCCCGACGCTTCCACCGGGAGCAGGGGCAATCGAAGGGGACGACTCGCTGGGGCCTTACCGCAACGTCTGGCCGCAGCAGGCGTTGTTCGACGTCCAGTCTGCCGTCCTAGATTCGGCCCCCGGCTACGACGAGTTCGTCGATGAGGCCGGAGACGTTCGGCCGGCCTGGCAGGAGCTGGCCGACTGTGTGCGCGACCGGGGCCGCGACGGCCTGGACGGGCTGCGGGCGGTGGTGCGCAGCCTCATTGACAATGACGGCATCACCTACATCCGGGTCGATGACAACGGCGATGCGATCTCCAACGGCGACGGAACCACGGTGCCGGGGCCGTGGCAGCTTGACGCGATTCCGCTGGTGATCTCTGCTGCGGACTGGGACACCCTGGAAGCCGGTCTGGTACAGCGCTCAAGGCTGCTGGATGCCGCGCTGACTGATCTCTATGGTGAGCGAAGCTCGATCATCGGCGGCGTGCTACCGCCGCAGCTGCTGTTCGCCCACCCTGGTTACGTGCGCGCGGCGCGCGGTATCGAGGTGCCCGGTCGCCATCAGCTGTTCCTGCACGGTTGCGACATCAGCCGGGGCGTTTCGGGGGAGTTTCAGGTCAACGCCGATTGGACGCAGGCGCCTTCAGGTGCCGGATACGCGCTCGCGGACCGCCGCGTGGTCGCAAACGCCATTCCGGATCTCTACGAGCAGGTTGGGCCCCGTCCCGCCACGCCGTGGGTTCAGGCCTTGCGGTTGGCGCTCATTGATGCCGCTCCGGAGTCGGAGGAGGCGCCGAGCGTGGTTGTCCTGAGCCCGGGCATTTTTTCCGAGACGGCTTTCGACCAGGCCTACTTGGCCAGTGCGCTGGGGTTTCCGCTGGTCGAGAGTGCCGATCTGGTGGTGCGCGACGGCAAGCTGTGGATGCGTTCCATGGGCACCCTCAAACGGGTGGACGTTGTGCTGCGCCGGGTCGACGCTGACTTTGCCGATCCGCTCGAGTTGCGTGCGGATTCACGGTTGGGGGTTGTAGGCCTGGTCGAGGTGCTGCGCCGGGGCGCAGTGACCGTGGTCAACACGCTCGGCAGCGGTGTGATGGAAAGTCCTGGGCTACTTCGATTTCTGCCGGAACTCGCCGAGAAGTTGCTCGGTGAGACACCGCTGCTGGCAACCGCGCCCATGTATTGGGGCGGCATTGACGTCGAGCGTTCGCACCTGCTGGCGAACCTGGCTTCGCTTCTCATCAGGCCTGTGACCGGCGGTGAACCGATCTTGGGCCCCGAACTATCGGCAGGGCAGCTGGAAGTACTCGCGTCGCGCATCGAAACCGTTCCATGGCACTGGGTGGGGCAGGAACTACCGCAGTTCTCGTCGGCGCCTTCTGATTTCCACCCCGGGGGGCTGTCGTCATCCCGCGTCGGTATGCGGCTATTCACTGTGGCTCAGCACAGCGGATATGCGCCGATGGTCGGGGGTTTGGGCTACCTGGCGGCAACCGGGTCCGCAGCATATCGTCTCAATACTATTGCAGCCAAAGATATTTGGGTACGAACGCCGACGCGAGTCATGACGGAGAAGGTACCGACGGCAACGCTGGCTGAGTCGTCAGCGCGGGATGATACGACCAGCTTGCCGGCAAGCACGATCACGTCGAGTCCCACGCGCGACGTCAGTTCACCGCGTGTGCTGTCCGATCTATACTGGATTGGGCGGTATTCGGAGCGTGCGGAGAGCACGGCACGGCTGTTGATGGTGACCCGTGAGCGGTACCACGAGTACCGCTACCGCCGCACGATGCCCGGCAGCGAGTGCGTTCCTGTGTTGCTGACAGCACTGGGAACGATCACCGGAACTGACACCGGCACCGGCAGCGACTACGTCGAGATGGCGGCCACCGCTCCGACCACCCTGTGGTCGTTGACCGCTGACCGGTACCGTTCGGGCTCGTTGGCCCAGTCCGTGGAGCGTCTCAGCCTAGCGGCGCGGGCTGTTCGTGACCAGATGTCCAACAACACCTGGATGGTGCTGTCAGCCCTTGAGCGAGCCCTGTTGCAGGGGCCGGATACTCTGCCGGAATCCCAGGCTGAGGGCGACCCGTTCCTGTCGTCGACGAACACCCTCACGCTGGCGGGCATGCTCGCGCTCTCCGGGTTGGTCACAGAATCGATGGTGCACGATGTCGGTTGGACGATGATGGACATCGGCAAACGGATCGAGCGCGGTCTGGGACTGACGGCCCTACTGCGGGCCACCCTGACGGTGGCTCGG
>DAOUYK010000186.1 GCA_030666145.1 Mycolicibacterium sp.
GATCCAACGCGGGCCGTCGAGTTCGCTTCTACTGCAGCAGCTTCCGACAGAACCACCGCGCAGGCCGTCACAGGCGCGCCTCGCAAGCTCCCCAACGGGATCATAGGAACGGGGCCCAATGGCGAGTATGTTTCGGCGCCATTCCAACCGGGTGGCGGGCGATGAGCGAGGCCTACGACAACACCGCTGTCTGGTGGTTCGACGGGCCATGTTCCTCGTGTCTCCGACCATCGGCCATTGGCTGCGACTGTGACCGTGGTCGAGCGTTGGAAGGCGAGGCGGATGAGTGACGAATGGTATTGGTGCTCAGAAGATGAGACGGATAATGCTCGTGACACTGATGCTATCGAGCGGGCTGCTGATCGCGAATCGTTTTATGCGAGGCACGATGCTAGGGCCAAGGCGAGGGCTGAGGAGCCCGTCGATGTTGAGCGTGACCATCCTGGTGTTGCGGATGGGGTCAGCTATTCGTTGGGTGACAAGGAGGCTTCAAGGGTCCTGCGTCAGATGAGGCTGGAAGCTGATGCTGCCCGCCGTGCTCATGCACCTGGTGCTGACATCGACGGGGACGACTAGGACTCCAACGCGAGATGCGGCGGGGATTTATCGATCTGGCCCATACCTCGTTGGGCGGATCGGCTATCCCCCGACTGAAGTCGAGGGCTTGCGCCGAAGAACATTTCGGTCAGACCCGCGTGACCGCAGATTTTGCGGAATTCGGCACGTCTCCCCTCGGGCCGCCGACATACTGCTGGAGATGGTTCGCCGCTCTCGACGAATCACACGACAACAAAGGAGAACTGTGGTGAAGGGCGCAATCGTGGTGGCCGTGGGCGGTGCAGCGATCGTCGTCGCCGGCTTGTCGGGCTGTTCCTCGGACAAAAAATCCGAAACCTCAGGGGAAACGGCGTCAGCCTCCGCGGCGGAGGGCAAGAGCACCGTCAAGATCGACGGTCAAGATCAGGAAATTCAGGGCATCGTGGTCTGCAGCGACACGGGCGGCAACACCAACATCGCCATCGGAGATGCCACCACAGGTATCGCCGTCGTGCTCAGCAGCGGTGACGGTCTCACCGTGCAGTCGGTGGCTCTGGGCAACGTCAACGGCGTCACGTTGGGCTATCAGAGCGGCGCCGGCCAGGGCGAAGCCAAAGCCGAGAAGGACGGCAACACCTACAAGGTCACCGGAACCGCGACCGGTATCGACATCGCCAACCCGATGCAGCCGGTGAACAAACCGTTCGAAATCAATGTTTCCTGCCCATAGCAGGGCAGACCGGCATCAGGTGGGTGTGTAGCCGGCGGCCGACTGCCGCAGCTGCCAGATCTGCGCGGGGCAGAGCTCATCGACAGCCTGATTGATCAGATATCCGGTCAGGAAGTAGTCCGGGGTCTGGACTTCAACCTTCACCTGGTTGACCAGGTCGGCGTAGCTCACATTGCCCCTCACCCGGTCACAGACAGTCCGCCCGTATGCGACCGCTGCCCCCGGGTCCTGGAAGTTGAACCCGCGCATCATATAGACGTTGACCAGATAGCCCAGTTCGTCGGCGTGGGCCGTCGGGGGCCCCGCAAGCCCGACCGCCGACACCACGCCGGACATCAATCCCACTGACAACACGCGTACCAGCGACTTCATGAAATGAGACCATACGCCGTGCGGCGCGGACAGGAGGCAGTTGTCCGATCATGCATCCGGCAATGCGCCGTTGCAGGGCCGCGTGGTGGGTGATGTCAGTGGGTTGCGCTGCAACACCGGCAACGGAAACAGATGCTCGGATTCGGTCTCCTCAAGGCTGTCAAAGAGTCCGAGGGTGTACACCCCGGCCGATGGCACCCTCATGGGAAATTGCTGCGCGAAGACGCGGAACTTCACCGGAACGGGCGGATTATCGGGCCACTGCCACGCGAACTCCAGTGCACCCACCCGTTCACCATTCGGTGAGGTGGCAACGATGAATTTTCGGGGGTTGTAATCACTGCCCCCCGAAGTAGCGACCGCGACAACGATCGGGATCGTGACTTGGGCGGGAAAGCTATCCATGTAGCAACTGGTCATCGGAAATCCCTCAGCGACGACCCCACCGGAGTCCAGGGGGACGGCCCTCAGTGACGGCGCGAACGATACGACCCGCATAGCTTCCTTTCCGAACCTTTCGGCTGCCGGCTCCCATGCCGTGGCAAGCAAGGCGTCCTATGGCGGTGGCGGAGGGATTTGAACCCTCGGACGGGGGTTACCCGTCACACGCTTTCGAGGCGTGCTCCTTAGGCCGCTCGGACACGCCACCGCGTGGCAGCTTACCGATGCGCGGGCTGACATCCCAAACCGGCCGCGCGCGTGCGCGACTGGCGAAATCAGCTGTCATCCCGGGGCCAGCCCAGGCTCGACCAGAGACTCTCAGCGCTGTCGGGCGAAGAACTGCTCCAGCAGGCCAGCGCACTCGTCGGCCAGCACTCCCCCACGCACCTGGGGCCGGTGTATCAGCCGCCGGTCGCGCACCACATCCCACAGCGAGCCGACCGCACCGGTCTTGGGCTCCCACGCACCGAACACCACCCGCTGCACCCGGGCCATGACCAGCGCGCCCGCGCACATCGTGCAGGGCTCCACGGTTACCGCGAGCGTGGCACCCTGCAGCCGCCACCCGTCACCGAACACTCGAGCCGCCGCCCGCAACGCCAGAATCTCCGCGTGTGCCGTCGGGTCACCGAGCTCCTCGCGGGCGTTGGCCGCGCGCGCCAGCTCAGTCCCGTTGGCAGCGATGACGACCGCGCCGATGGGCACATCCTGGCCTCCCGCACCGCCGGCAGCCTCCAGCGCAGCCCGGATCAGTTCTTCGTCAGTCAACAAACCACGCCCGATGACCGGCTCACCGGCCCATGCGCTCCAGTACCACCGAGAGCTCATCGGCGAAACCCATCTCCCTGGCGATCCGGCCTACCTGCTCATCGGCGTAAAGGTCATCGCTTTCATCGAGGATCACACCCAACACCGCCTCGGGAAGCCCGATGTCGGACAAAACCCCGAGGTCGCCCTCCTCGAACGGCTCGGCACTTTCCAGATCCTCGTCCTCGATGTCGGCGTCAAGCTTCTCGAGAACCTCAGCGGCGATGTCGTAATCCAGTGCCGCGGTGGCATCGGACAAAAACAACCGGGTTCCCGACGGGGCCGGCCGCACGATCATGAAGAATTCGTCATCAACGTCCAGTAGCCCGAAAACTGCTCCTGCGCTGCGTAACTCACGTAACTCGTTCTCAGCTGCAGTCAGGCTCGTCAGGGACGCGGCCAGCATCGCCGCACACCGCCACTTGCCGTCCTCCTGGACGACAGCCACAGCGAAGCCGTCGGGCGCGTCGCCCGCCCGCTTTTTCGGCTTTGCACTCTGCGGTCCCATGAGCGTTCACGGTAGTCCCCCGTCAAGGCCTTGACCAGCGCATCCGTACCTCCTCCCGTAGTGGGACTGCGTCGATGTGCCAACCTTGGGAGGTGATGAAAACCCCGGTATGTGTAGTCGGTCTGGGACTGATCGGCGGCTCGGTCATGCGTGCAGCCAAAGCAGCCGGCCGGGAGGTGTTCGGCTACAACCGCTCAGCGCAGGGAGTTCAGGCAGCGCGATCGGACGGTTTCGACGCCACCGCGAACCTCGACGAGGCGCTGTCACGGGCGGCAGACACCAGGGCTTTGGTCGTTTTGGCCATGCCCGTGCCGGCGCTGCCATCGATGCTGCGGCACCAACGCGATATCGCGCCAGACTGCCCGCTGACAGACGTGACCAGCGTCAAGGCTGCCGTGCTCAAGGAAGTCGCCAATGCCGGCCTGCTAGGGCGGTTCGTCGGCGGGCATCCAATGGCAGGTAACGCCCATTCAGGGTGGGCGGCCGGGGACGCTCACCTGTTTGACGGGGCGCCGTGGGTCATCAGCGTCGACGATCACGTCGATGCTGATGTGTGGGCCCAGGTGATGGACCTGGCTCTGGACTGCGGGGCCGTGGTCGTCCCGGCGCGTTCCGACGAGCACGATGCTGCAGTAGCGGCCATCTCGCACCTGCCGCACCTGCTCGCCGAAGTATTGGCCGCCACCGCGGCCGAGGTCCCGCTGGCTTTCCCATTAGCGGCCGGGTCGTTCCGCGATGGCACCCGTGTCGCGGCTACCACGCCGAATCTGGTTCGGGCGATGTGCGAAGCCAACTCCGCGCAGCTGCTGCCCGCACTTGAGCAGGCGCTTGGCCTGCTCGGCGACGCCCGCGACGAACTGGCCGACACCCGGACCGTTTCAGAGCTTGTCGAGGCCGGCCATGCCGCCCGGACCCGGTACGACAGCCTAAGCCGACCCGAGATCGTCACGACAGTCATCGGCGCTGAGGGCTGGCGGGACGAACTTGCCGCCGCTGCCCGTGCGGGCGGCGTGATCAGATCCGCTCTGCCAACCCTGGGTAGTCGAGGATGAAACCATCGTCATCGACCTTGACCATCGCCGGGGCCACTGGCGAGTCCACGGTGATGCCGTCGGTCTCCGGGGTGTAGCTGATGGTGGCGACGTCGAGCGACAACTCGGGCACCCGCAGGTAGATCACCGGCACAGCGACCGAGCCACCGTCACCCAAGTACACGCCAGTGCGCCGCATCGGCAGCGCGTTGAAGAACGGACTGAAGATCACGTCGACGTCGAGTGCACCGTCGAACGCCGACCGGCTGCTCTGACCGGATTGTTCCTGCACCAGCCACATGTTCTCCTCGTCGCGAGCAATCGAGAGCTGACGCTCGCGCTCGGCGAGGGTGACGGTCACCGATAATCTCTTGGTCGCGCCGGCCTCGTCGGTGATCAGGTCGTAGGAGGCGCTGAACGCGGGATGCAGAGACGTTTCTGCCGCAACGATTCTGCCGTACGCCTTCACCCGTCCGCCCACGACATGGACGCGCGCCGACTCGATCCGCCGTTCATCGTGTGATCGCCATGTCAAGACGGCCGGCCACCGGCCTTTTGGCTGATCGGGCGCGCTGGAACTACTCCCGGCAGCGCAATCGGCTTCACTCACCCCCTTACCGTAGGCGAAGGATCCCCCGTGCGTGGCGGGCCGCAAAACTGGAACGCAACCTCGATGGCGTACGCGCGGAGGGGCCTGATTCAAGCGCGACCTCATCGCCGAGGAGCGGTTGTGGCATCCTGCGCAACTTCCGGAGTCGGCCACTTCCGGGCAGCGACGCCCACACCGCGAAGGCCAGCGCCGCATCAAGAATCAGCGCTAGCGCAGTCACCATCAACGCCCCCACCAGAGCGATGTGAAACTGCCGCACCTTGATGCCGTCGATCAGATACCGACCCAGCCCGCCGAGGCTGGCATAGGCGGCGACGGTCGCAGTCGCGACGATCTGCAGGGTCGCGGTACGCAACCCACCGAGAATCAGCGGCAGCGCATTGGGCGTCTCGGCGCGGAGCAGGATACGGGCCTCGGTCATACCCATCGATCTGGCGGCGTCCACCACTGCCCGATCCACGTTCGCGATACCGGCATAGGTGCCGGCCAACAGTGGCGGGATCCCCAGCAACATCAGCGCAACTGTGGGCGGAACCAGCCCAAGTCCCCACAGCAGCACGCCGAGCAGCAGAACGCCCAGCGTCGGCAACGCCCGTAGCGCGTTGACCCCGGTGACGACCACGAAGGTGCCCCGTCCGGTGTGCCCGATGAGCATTCCGACCGGAACCGCTATCAGCACGGCGAAGAAGGTGGCAATAAGGGTGTACTGGAGGTGTTCGGCGATTCGCGCGCCCAGACCTGCCGGGCCTACCCAGTTGGCCGCGGTGAAGATGAACGACAGCGCCTGCTCAAGGAAGTTCACGCCGCGTCCAGAGTGTGTTGGGCCTTACGCCGGCCGCTGAAGCGGGGCGCCCGGGCGTGAGCTCTCGTCCAAGGTGTCAGGGCCTTGCCCGCCAACATGATCAGGGTGTCGACGACGACCGCGAGGACGAAGATCGCGATGATCCCTGCGACGATCTGGTCGCTCTTGTCGGTTTGGTAGCCCTCGGTGAACCAGGTGCCCAAGCCGCCGATGCCGATTACCGAGCCGACCGAGACCATCGAAATGTTGGTCACCGCCACTACCCGCAGGCTGGCGGCCAACACGGGAATGGCCAGTAGCAGATCGACTCTAAGCATCCGGGTCAGCGGTCGGTAGCCGACAGCGGTGGCGGCATCGCGCACCGGGTCGGGCACCGCATCCAGCGCCTCGGGCACGGCGCGCACCAAAAGCGCTGTGGTGTAAAGCGTCAGCGCTACGATAACGTTGGCTTCGTCAAGGATGCGGGTAGGAATGATCAGTGGCAGGACAACGAACAGCGCCAGCGATGGAATCGTGAATATTACGCTCGCCGTCACGGTCGTCAGCCTGCGCAGCGCAGTTGTGCGTTGCACCAGCGCACCCAGCGGCACCGCGATGAGTAACCCCAAAACGACCGGGATGAGAGACAGCTGCATGTGGATCAGGGTCAGCGCCCAGGCCTTGTCCAGGTTGTTCAGTAGGTAGGTCAAGGCGCGGACCGCTGCTTCTTCAACGCATCGAGTACGTCATCGGCGAGCACACCACCGATGGGCTTGCCGTCAGTATCCACCGCAACCCCGAGCCCCGATGGGGAGGACAGCGCCGCGTCGAGCGCCTGGCGCAGCGAATCATCTGGCCGGAAGAGCGACCCTCCCGCAGTGGTGCT
>DAOUYK010000216.1 GCA_030666145.1 Mycolicibacterium sp.
CGGAGTCGGAGAAGCAGGCTGTACGTAAGATCATCGATGAGGCAACCAAATTTGACGGAGTGCCGCCGGTCGGTGAACAAGTTCTGCGTGAGTTGGTCCAGCGGCGCACACAGCATCTGGTGGCTGCGGGCGACAATGGCGAAATCAACGGATATCTGAACCTGGCGCCGGAGATGGCTGAGCTGGTGGTGGCCCCACACGCGCGCAGGCGAGGCTTCGGTAGAGCATTGATTCACGCGGCGTTGGAGAGGTCGGACGGACTCAGCCGGTTCTGGGCGCATGGCACGCTGGCCGCCGCAGAGGCGACCGCGGCCGCGCTCGCGCTCAGCCCGGTGCGCCGGTTGTTACAGATGCGGCGCCCACTGTGGAATGTGCCGGATGTCGCTATCCCTGACGGGGTAAGAATCCGCACGTATGCCGGACCAGGAGACGATGTCGAAATCTTGCGGGTTAACAACGCCGCCTTCTGCTGGCATCCCGAGCAGGGCGGCTGGACCGAGTCCGAGATCGCCGAGCGTCGGGACGAGTCGTGGTTCGACCCCGATGGTCTGTTTTTGGCCATCGATCAGGGCGGGCGGTTGCTGGGCTTCCACTGGACCAAGGTGCACGCCGACAAACCCGGCGTTGGCGAGGTGTATGTCATCGGCGTCGATCCCGCGGCCCAGGGGATGGGTTTGGGACAGACGTTGACGGTGGTCGGCATGGACTGGCTGGCGCGGCGACTGGCCGACGCCGCCGAGCCCACCATCATGCTGTACGTCGAAGCCGACAACGGTGCGGCGGTGCGCACCTACGAGCGGCTGGGCTTCACGGTGCACAGCACCGACACCGCCTACGCGCACGCCCGGTAATCACAGGCCCCGTTCACCGGATGTTCACTTGCCAATGAATATAGATAACCGTCAATATCGATGGGCGTCTAAATCATCGATGGGCGTCTAAATCGCAATGGTGGCCTGTAGGCCAGGAGTGCCGCCAGGCCACCCCCCTTGCTCGGCCAGCCGCTGACGACGGCCGCTGCGGAGGAGACCGTGCTGAAGCTCAAGGCCCTGGCAGACCCGGTGCGGCTGCGGTTGTTCAGCGCCGTGGCTAGCCGCTCCGGCGGCGAGGCGTGCGTCTGCGACGTCTCTGAAGGGCTGGAGCTATCCCAGCCCACCATCTCTCATCACCTCAAGGTGCTGCGCGAGGCCGGCCTGCTCACCGCCCAACGGCGGGGTTCGTGGATGTACTACGCCGTGATTCCGGACGCTCTGAGCGCATTGACCGACCGTCTGATCGGAGTGCAGGTATGACCGACACCGCGTCCTCGGCATTGATGAGTTACCACCGATGGGGCACGGTGGTGGCATGACAACGACGGGATGTCGGGTCAATAGACCGGCACGATGCCAGCTGTCGAGATCTTGAATCCCCGGCCGTTGGCGGTGCAGGTCATTCCGGATTCCTCAGATAAGCAGGTAAACGGGCCGAGGACTGCGCTCTGAATCCGCAGGTCACGATGTTGCGTTCCAGGGAATTCGCCTACCATGTCCAAACTCAGGGAAGAGCCCGCTGTCCGTGATACCGCGACGCTCGTTGCTCATTGGTCGCTCGCGGGTGACTCCCCAGACGCCTACCTTCGCGGGTCCATGCTGTCGGGAGTTTTCCGAACGAGTCGGTCATTCACGATGATGACCTCGTCGAATACCGACTGTTCCGGCGCCTGTTTGACTAAGTGAATTTTCCACTCGTGTTGCGATGTCGACCATTGTGTCCAATGATTCCCGCAGGCTCATCAGGGCAACATGAGCGCTCGAACTTTTGAGTTCAAAATGGGCATTGAAATCGAGCATGATTGGGTCGAATGAGGTTTGAGTCAGGATGGAGGTTCTTAGAATTGCTCCACTTTGTATCGGTCGGTAGAGGTTGATATCGGCACCGGCCGGTTCGGCATCTAGAATACGAGCTACCGCCCTGGTGTCGAGCACTATGTTTTTGACTGCGTTTTTGGGTATTGCGCTATCTAAAACGAATTGGGCGTTGTGTCCCGCGGCTTTGAATGATTTTGGTCCGACATAGTCAAATATTCGTTCGATCAGTTTTATCAAGTTTTCCGCGTCGCTATCGATGTTTCGGACTTCGACCACAGCGGCCCGGATGTGGTCGGGTCGGACTTGGAGCGAAGCTCCACGAGTGGCCGCGTTGATTCCCATGGGAAAACGGGCAGTTTCGCGCAGCGCCTCGTGATTGAATTCAAAGTTGGCGGCCATGATGCTCTGAACGGGAAAGTTTTCGCCTGTGAGTACTAGGTTGAAGTTCTGGGGAAGCACGTGAGAATTGTACTCTCAGCGAGGCCGCGCCTTTGACCGCCGAGGCTGAAGCGGCGCCGTTCGACGGTGAAAGTCCGCGTCCACATCCACACACCCAACGCCTGGTCCAGCGCATCGGCATCGATGCGGGCGAACAGTTTGCGCAACGTCGACTCGTCGGGGGCGCCACCGCTGCATAGTCCGAACGAGGCCAGCGTGTCGGCTGCGGTCTCCGCGGCCCACTGGCCAATCGCGGCGAACGAACGGCACCCAGCCAAAGTCGCGGTGACTGCGAGCGCAAGTACCCCGGCCAACGGGTAGCGCACACCACGTCGATCGCGTGGATCGGGCACGGTTGCCAAAGACGCCAGCAGTCGTTGCTGGCGCGTCGGGTTCGAATCGGTGCAGGGCGTCGGGGAAGATGGCACGCGGGTGTGACCTCGGGTTCGGGTGGTTGGCTTCGCAACCTCATGCAAGCCCGTAGGTCACACCCGCCGCAGCAGCCACGCCGGTCGCACGGCGACAGATCCCGAGGTTACAGAGCCGCGCGCCGACCTTTCCGGGACCCTGGAGGCTGAAGGGCACCGCGAATTATTTCGCAGCATCCCGCTGTTCCCGGGGTATCTGAGAGGGTATCGCCGCGTGTGGGGTGATCGCCCGGTCGAGATGGTTTTCTCCGGCGCGCAGGGCGGCATTGATGGAGTAGGCCGTTGCAGTGGTAGCCCCCCGGGCGGCGGTGTCCATATCCTCGGTAGGTCGCACTCAGGGGCCGTGTCGACCAGATTCGTCGCCCTCCTGGCATTTTGGTGTGTTTGTTGGCCGGATGGTCGGCTGAGTCCCCCGGCAGATTGCTTGTTTGCTGATTTCGCCTTGCTTGTTTGCTAATTTTGCCCATTCGCTGGCGCAACGGAGGGTGGCCTGTGTAGTCTGGAGGCGTCTTGTTCGAATCTGCGTGACTAGTTTTGTTTGGCGATTGAGGGGCACCGGTGGCCGGTCGGCATAGAGTCAGCAAGACAGGCAAGGCGTCGACACGCCGAGGCCGCAGGCGGTCGCGAGGCCGGATCGAGCTGTTTAGCTGGCTGCGTGCAGGTGGAGTGGTTCTTGGGACAGGTTTGGCAATTGCCGCGGGGCAGGGAGTTGCCAGCGCGGACAGTCCCTCGGCCGCGTCATCCCCGTCGACTGATTCTGCGGTGTCGGGTGTCGATTCCTCGTCCTCGCCTACCGGCGGGGAATCTGTAGATTCCACACCGACGGATGGGTCTGACGGCTCCGGCGTCTCGGATTCACCCCTGGGCGCGGTGTCGGGGAATTCGGAGTCGGAGTCGGAGTCGGTCGATGATAGCGAGCCGATCGAGGTGCGCCGCTCTGGCAGTGCGCAGACCTCCACCACCGACGATGACTTCGTCGATGACGGCAGCTACACGAGCGACGACCTCTATACGACCGAGGAAGACCAGGCCGATGAGCAGCAGGCGGCTCCGACGACTGGGCCACCGGACATGGTGGCCAACGATGCCCAGTCCGATGCTGACGGGGATGCCGCCGACTTAGGCGCTCAGGACGCCGCCGACGATGGCACCGAGGGTCAGGCTGCGGTGGGAGAACCCGCCGAGGAAGAGCCCACCGACGATGAGCCCGCGGTCGTTGAGGAAGATGTCGATCCCACTCAGCCGGCCACCGGGCGCGGCGGCGGCTCGCTACAATGGGAGCCGGCCGCCCCGGTAGCGTCAGATCCTGGCTTCACACGCCAGTTGCTCGGCAGCGCCGAAGCGGGTTTGGCCACAATCCACGGGTATGAATCCGCGTCCACCGACAATGCATCCGTCCGGTTGCCGGCAACCGGTGACGTGGTCACAGCGCTGCCGGCTCGGGCCGCATCTAACGCGGCTGTAGTCGCCGCATCCAGCCAGGCGGCGTCTGCCACTGAGGCGGCGGTCGCCCCGGTGAGCGTCGTGAGTGACCTGTTGAGTTTGTTGGGGTTGCAGCCCGACGCGCTGGCACCCGACATCCCTTTGGCTCCTGGCACTTCTGTGCTGGAGCTGCTTTACGCCGCCTGGCGGCGGATGCCTTCCGCTGATCCGGCACTGGCCTCAACGCTAGTGTCCGGCCTGCTGGCAACTTCACAGGAGCTCACGAGCAACTCAATTTTCGACATCTTCGACGTGAGCGCTTCGGCGAGCAGTCTGGAGCCCGGGCAGTTGACGACGGCCAGTGCTGTAGCACTTGCCAGCGGCGGAAACAACGGCAGCAACAATTTCGGGTTCGGCAATGTCGGCGAGGGCAACTTCGGTGACGGCAACGTCGGCGACGGCAATGTCGGTTCGGGCAACATCGGGGATTCCAACGTCGGTTCGGGCAACATCGGGGATTCCAACGTCGGTGACGGCAATCGGGGTAGTAGCAACTTCGGGTTCGGCAATCACGGCGACGGCAATATTGGGTTCGGTAATACCGGTACGGGCAATATTGGTATCGGGTTGACTGGTACCAACCAGTTCGGGTTCGGCGGGTGGAACTCGGGCACCAACAATGTCGGGTTGTTCAACTCCGGCGACGGAAACGTCGGTATTGGTAACTCTGGTAACCAGAACTGGGGCTTGTTCAGCTCGGGGGCTTTGAATACGGGCCTGTTCAACACGGGTAGTACGAACACGGGTTTGTTCAACTCGGGTGATCTGAACTCGGGCATCGCCAACTCCGGTGACTACAACAGCGGCAGCTTCAACGAGGGAAGCCACAACACGGGTGACTTCAACCCCGGCGATCACAACACGGGTTTGTCGAACACCGGTGACTACAACACCGGCATCGCCAACTCAGGCAACGTAAATACGGGCGCTTTCATATCGGGAAATCGCAGTAACGGATTCTTTGTTAGTGGTGATGACGAAGGTCAGTTCGGTATCGATCTCTCCTTCACGCTCATTCCTGCGATTCCCATCGACTTCAGCATGAGTATCCCGTTAAACATAGAGTTGCTCAACATTCCCGCCCAAATAATCGACATCCCCGGGTTCGAACTTCCCAAACAGGAGTTCTACATACCGGCCCTGATTGATGCCTTTGCCGGTCCCTTTACCATTCCGACGTCCACTCTCACCACTCCTGGTATACAGGTGAATCTGGGTTCGGATTCGACGACGATCGATATCAATATCACGGGGGGGTCCGACGCCTATATTGTCACGTTGTTGGACATCCCGGCGGGGCCGGGTTTCGGGAATTCGACTTCGGCCCCGTCGTCGGGGTTCTTTAATTCCGGTGCGGGTAGTGCGTCGGGCTTCTCTAACACCGGTGCGGATAATTCGGGTTGGTTCAACGTTGCCTCGGGGGGCCCAGGAAACTCGGGTTACGTCAACTACGGGGCGTTGCAGTCGGGTCTGGCCAACCTGGGCAACACCGTGTCGGGAGTGTTGAACACCAGCACGGCGGATCTGGCGACGGCGGCCAATGTGTCG
>DAOUYK010000236.1 GCA_030666145.1 Mycolicibacterium sp.
AGGTAATTGGGGCGTCTGGGGTGTTTGGGATTAGGCTGAACGACATGGCGAGTAAGACCGCGGCCCGATCTGCCGCCCGTCCAACAAGGTCAAAAACGAATTCGCGAGGCGGGTCGCGTGCGTCCAAGCCTTCCAGGCCGACTGGCCCTCGGCGTAAGCCTGCCCAACGGAGGACGTCCGCGGTCGCGCTGGCTGGCGCCGCGGCCGGGCGCGGGGTGCGCACCGGCTGGCTGATGCTGGCCAAGGGCGCCGGCAGTACGGCCCGCTCGGTCGGCAGGGCACGCGAACTGGAACCCGGTCACCGTCGCGACGGTATTGCCCTGGGCCTGCTGGGCCTCGCCGTCGTCGTTGCCGCGAGTTCGTGGTTCGACGCCGCGCGACCCGTGGGTGGGTGGATCGATACGTTTCTGCGGGTTCTGATCGGCGCTTCGGTGGCGTTGGTTCCGATCGCGCTGGCTGTGCTCGGTGTTGGGCTGATGCGCTCTGAGCCCGACCCGGAATCACGACCACGGTTGATCCTCGGGACCTCGATGATCGTGCTGCCCGCGCTCGGGCTGTGGCACTTATCCTCGGGCTCGCCGCTGGAAGCGATTGCCCGCCAGCACGCGGCCGGCTTCGTCGGATTTGCGATCGGCGGTCCGCTTTCGGATGGGTTGACCGCGTGGATCGCCGCGCCGTTGTTGTTCCTGGGTGTGCTATTCGGGCTGCTGCTTGTGACCGGTACGACGATCCGTGAGGTGCCTTCGACGGTGCGGGCGATGTTCAGCACGCGGTGGCGCGGCGAGTATGACCCCGAGTATTACTCCGAGTACGACGACGATGAGGACGGCTATCTCGACGGGTACTACGACGACGAGGAGGGCTACCCAGAGGAGGGGGGAACACCTTTGCCCTCACCTCTAGAACTGCCGCAACATGCGGCTTCAGCAGCAGCCGGCACGCCGATGGACAACTACCCGATCGAAGGCGACGGGCCGACCATCCCCGAGCCGGCCGCGCGCACGCGAAAAAAGAAGTCGGCACGAAAATCAGCACAACTGGACCGCGTGGTCGACGGGCCATACTCGCTGCCCCCACTGAGCCTGCTGGTTACCGGAGACCCGCCCAAGCGTCGTAGCGCGGCCAACGCCCAGATGGAAGACTCCATCACCTCAGTACTGCAGCAATTCAAGGTTGACGCGGCGGTCACCGGGTGCACACGAGGTCCCACCGTCACCCGATATGAGGTGGAACTGGGGCCCGGCGTCAAGGTCGAGAAAATCACTGCATTGCAGCGCAATATCGCCTACGCGGTCGCGACCGAGAGCGTGCGCATGCTCGCACCGATCCCCGGAAAGTCGGCAGTGGGCATCGAGGTGCCCAACGCCGACCGCGAGACGGTGCGGCTGGCTGATGTTCTCACAGATCCTGGCACCCGTGGTGATCACCATCCTTTGGTGATCGGTCTCGGTAAAGACATTGAGGGTGAGTACGTTTCGGCAAATCTTACGAAGATGCCCCACCTGCTTGTCGCCGGATCTACCGGATCGGGCAAGTCCAGCTTCGTCAACTCGATGCTGGTTTCGCTATTGGCACGCGCCACGCCGGAAGAGGTCAGGATGATCCTGATCGACCCAAAGATGGTGGAACTGACCCCCTACGAAGGTATCCCGCACTTGATCACGCCCATCATCACGCAGCCGAAGAAGGCCGCCGCGGCGCTGGCCTGGTTGGTGGAGGAAATGGAGCAGCGTTACCAGGACATGCAGGCCTCCCGAGTGCGCCATATCGACGTGTTCAACGAAAAGGTGCGTTCCGGGGAGATCACTGCGCCGCTGGGAAGTAACCGGGAGTACAAGCCCTATCCCTACATCCTGGCCATTGTCGACGAGCTGGCCGACCTGATGATGACCGCGCCGCGTGACGTCGAAGACGCCATTGTGCGCATCACCCAGAAGGCGCGCGCGGCCGGTATTCACTTGGTGCTGGCGACCCAGCGGCCCTCGGTAGATGTCGTTACCGGTCTCATCAAGACCAACGTGCCGTCCCGATTGGCGTTTGCGACGTCGTCGCTGACCGATAGCCGCGTCATCCTCGACCAACAGGGTGCAGAGAAGTTGATAGGTATGGGTGACGGACTGTTCCTGCCGATGGGTGCTAACAAGCCCACCCGGCTGCAGGGTGCGTTCATCACCGACGATGAGATTCAGGCCGTCGTCTCCGCCACGAAGGAGCAGGCCGAACCTGACTACACCGAGGGCGTCACCTTGGCCAAGCCAACCGGCGAGCGCAATGACGTCGACCCCGATATCGGGGATGACATGGACGTGTTCCTGCAGGCGGTTGAGCTTGTCGTATCCAGTCAGTTCGGGTCCACATCGATGTTGCAGCGCAAGCTGCGGGTCGGCTTCGCGAAGGCGGGCCGGTTGATGGACCTGATGGAGACGCGCAGCATCGTGGGTCCGTCGGAGGGTTCCAAAGCGCGCGAGGTGCTGGTCAAGCCCGAGGAACTTGCAGGCACGCTAGCATTGATCCGTGGCGGCTCAGATGCCTCCGGCGCCGACAGTGACGATGAGCCTGACTTCTAACCCGGCCAGCGACGCTTCTGGCGCCACGGTGGCGCCTCAGAACGTCAACAGCATCCGGGTGTTGCCCAGGATGTTCGGCTTGACGTAGGAGAGATCGAGAAACTCCGCCACGCCGGTGTCATAGGAGCGCCGCATTTCGTCGTAGACCTCGGCCGTCACCGGCGTTCCCTCGATTTCCTTGAAGCCGTGGCGATCGAAGAAGTCGACTTCGAAAGTCAGCACGAAAATGCGCTGCAGGTGCAGTTCAGCTGCGACGCCGAGCAGGCGGTCGACGATCGCGTGGCCGACCCCCTGGCCCTTCACTTTGGGGTGCACCGCAACGGTGCGCACCTCGCCGAGATCGGACCAGAGCACGTGCAGAGCGCCACACCCGACGGGTTCGCCGTGTATTTCGGCGATCCAGAAGTCCTGCACGGACTCATACAGCGTCACCAGATTCTTCTCGAGCAGGATCTTGCCCGCGTAGAGGTCGACAAGGGCCTTGATAGCAGGCACGTCGGAAGTCCGAGCGCGCCGCAGAACGGGCTGATCGACGGACTCATCCGGACCTTCGCTCACACTCCGAAGGGTATCGGTTGGCGCAACCAGTATTCTGTGTCGGTGCCGGGCCGACCACCTACCGATCCTGTGGTTCCTCGTGCGCGGGTGGTCAATCTCGCAAATGTCCTCACCGGAGTGCGTCTGGCGCTGGTACCGGTGTTCCTCGTGGTGCTGTTCCACGGGGATGGCCATGAAACGTATTGGCGAGTAATCGCATTCATCGTTTTCGCGGTTGCGGTCATCACAGACCGATTCGACGGGGCCCTCGCCAGAAGGCATGGGATGGTCACCGAGTTCGGCACCTTGGCCGACCCAATCGCCGACAAGGCTCTGATCGGCGCCGCCCTTATCGGGCTGTCGCTGCTCGGCGACCTGCCGTGGTGGGTCACCGCGGTGATCCTTGTCCGCGAAATCGTTGTGACAGTGCTGCGACTGGCTGTCCTGCGCCGCGGCATCATCCCAGCGAGCCGGGGCGGCAAGCTGAAGACCCTGGTCCAGGCGGTTGCAATCGGTCTGTTCGTGCTGCCTCTGTCGGGCGGCTGGCTGACCGCTGCGTGGGTGATCATGCTGGCAGCTGTGGTGTTGACGGTAATCACCGGTATTGATTACTTCGTGTCCGCCATCAGAGATGCGCGCGCACGCCCCGCTGATCAATGACGATGCTCGTCCGGTGATCAGCAGATTGCCCCTGCTCAACGGGCAATATTGAGTAACCGTCGGCCCTGTCGGGGATTGCCCAGCCTGAGTCGGGAACCATCCTGGCCGCACCGAGCGTTGGGCTAGATAGCCAAGCGAAGGAGGAAACGCGATGACGGCATTGCTGCGCGAGGTGGTCGGCGACGTGCTGCGTCGCTCGCGTGTCGAGCAGGGACGCACCCTACGTGAGGTGTCGGATTCCGCGCGGGTCAGCCTCGGATACCTATCCGAGGTGGAGCGCGGCCGCAAAGAAGCCTCCAGCGAGCTCCTCAGCGCTATCTGTGGCGCCCTGGACGTGCCACTGTCGCGTGTGCTCTCCGAGGCCGGTGACGGCTTGGCCCTGGAAGAAGCCCGGGCAGCGATGACGCCGGTCTCGGTACCGGCTGGGACTGCCGGCATCGACGTATCCACCAAGGTGGTCATCCCGCATGTCGCGTCGATGGCGGTGGCCTAATCCATTGGTCTGATCCCTACGGATTGACCGGTCGTGGGCCCAACCGACGCAGGGGTGTGTGATCTGCGCAATACAGATAAGTTGGGTGGAGGGCACTTCCTTGCACAATCACAGTGTTCGACATATATAGAGACTCGACATATCTAGAGATAAAGGCGGAGCGAACCGATGGCCAATCCGTTCACTAAGGGGTGGCGCTACCTGATGGCGCTATTCAGCTCGAAAGTCGACGAGTACGCCGATCCCAAGGTGCAGATCCAGCAGGCAATCGAAGAGGCCCAGCGGCAGCACCAGGGGTTGACCCAGCAGGCCGCCCAGGTGATCGGCAACCAGCGGCAGCTGGAGATGCGGCTTAACCGCCAGCTAGCCGATATCGAGAAGCTGCAGGTAAACGTCCGCCAGGCGCTCACGCTGGCCGACCAGGCGACCACCGCCGGCGATGCCGCCAAGGCCACCGAGTACACCAACGCGGCCGAGGCATTCGCCGCACAGCTGGTGACTTCCGAGCAGAGCGTCGAGGACCTCAAGGGTCTGCATGATCAGGCGTTGCAGGCAGCTGGGCAGGCCAAGAAAGCTGTCGAGCAGAACGCAATGATGCTTCAGCAGAAGATCGCCGAGCGCACAAAGCTGCTCAGTCAGCTTGAGCAAGCGAAGATGCAGGAGCAGGTCAGCGCGTCGCTGCAGTCGATGAGTGAGTTGGCGGCACCGAGAAACACGCCGAGTCTCGACGAGGTCCGTGACAAGATCGAACGGCGCTACGCCAACGCCATCGGCTCGGCTGAGCTGGCGCAGAACTCGGTGCACGGCCGGATGCTCGAGGTGCAGCAGGCCACCGTCCAGATGGCAGGCCATTCGCGGCTCGAGCAGATCCGCGCCTCGATGCGCGGGGAGCAACTGCCCGCGGGCAGC
>DAOUYK010000231.1 GCA_030666145.1 Mycolicibacterium sp.
TCCTCCGGATCCACGTCAGCCCTCATCAGCTGGTTTGATAACTACGAGTTCGGCGGTGGGCGTAGTGTTCTCCCGTCGCGCCACCCATTCCACAATGGCCTCGATCGCGTTGGCGCGCGGCACCCCGTTGATCTGGGTGCGGTCACCAAACCGGAATGACACGGCCCCGGCATTCACATCACGGTCACCCGCGAGCAGCATGAAAGGCACCTTCTGGTTGGTGTGGTTGACGATCTTCTTGGCCATCCGGTCGTCGCTGCTGTCAACGTCGGCACGGACACCGCGCATCCGTAGCTGCGCCACCAACTCATTGAGGTAGCTGACATGGCCGTCGGCGACTGGGATGCCGACCACCTGCACCGGCGCCAACCAAACCGGGAACGCACCGGCGTAATGCTCGGTCAGCACACCGAAGAACCGCTCGATCGACCCGAAGAGCGCACGGTGGATCAGCACCGGACGCTGGCGAGTGCCGTCGGCGCCGGTGTATTCCAGCTCGAAACGGTCGGGCATGATGAAATCGAGCTGAATCGTCGACATCTGCCAGCTGCGCCCCAGCGCGTCACGCACCTGCACCGAAATCTTCGGACCGTAGAACGCGGCACCGCCCGGGTCGGGCACCAACTCGAGCCCCGACGACTCGGCGACTTCCCGCAGCGTTTCGGTGGCCTCATCCCACATCCGGTCAGAACCGAAAGACTTCGTCGGATCCTTGGTCGACAACTCAAGGAAGAAGTCATGCAGCCCGTAGTCGGCGAGCAGGTCGAGCACGAACTGAAGCAACGACGCCAATTCATCGTGCATCTGCTCGCGGGTGGTGTAAATGTGGGCGTCGTCCTGCGTGAACCCCCGCGCCCGCGTCAACCCATGAACCACACCGGACTTCTCATACCGGTATACGGTTCCGAACTCGAAGAGCCGCAACGGAAGCTCACGATAGGACCGACCACGCGACCGGTAGATCAAGTGGTGCATAGGACAGTTCATCGGCTTGAGGTAGTAGTTCTGTCCCGGCTTTCGCACCGTGCCGTCCTCATTGAACTCGGCATCGACGTGCATTGGCGGGAATATGCCCTCGGCGTACCACTCCAGGTGACCGGAAGTGACGTAGAGGTGCTCCTTGGTCAGGTGTGGGGTGTTGACAAACTGATAGCCGGCTTCGATGTGCTTGCGCCGCGAGTAATCCTCGAGTTCATTGCGGACGATTCCACCATTCGGGTGGAAAACCGGTAGGCCCGAACCTAACTCGTCGGGAAAGCTGAACAAGTCCAGCTCGGCACCCAACTTGCGGTGGTCGCGGCGCAGCGCCTCCTCGATCAGCTCAAGATGGCAGTCCATCGCCTCTCGGGACTCCCAGGCTGTGCCGTAGATGCGCTGCAGGCTGGCATTGTTCTGATCGCCGCGCCAGTAGGCAGCCGAGCTGCGGGTCAGCTTGAACGCCGGAATGTAGCGGGTGGTGGGAATGTGCGGCCCACGGCACAAATCCCCCCACTCTCGTTCACGGATACGGGGATTGAGGTTGTCGTAGGCAGTCAACTCCTCACCGGGACCGACCTCCATCACGTCGGGATCACCAGACTTGTCGTCGATGAGTTCGAGCTTGTAGGGCTCGTCGGCCAGCTCTTCACGGGCCTGGTCCCTAGACCCGAAGACACGGCGAGAGAACAGTTGACCGTCCTTCACGATCTGGCGCATCCGCTTTTCGAGGGCCTCAAGATCTTCCGGGGTGAACGGCTCGGCGACCTCGAAGTCGTAGTAGAAGCCGTCCGCTATGGGCGGCCCGATGCCAAGCTTCGCGTCAGGAAAGCGCGCCTGCACTGCCTGGGCGAGGACGTGGGCGGCCGAATGGCGAATGACGCTGCGCCCGTCGTCGGTGTTGGCGGGGACCGGTATGACCTCGGTTTCGGCTTCGGGAGCCCATGACAGGTCGCGCAGCCGTCCGTCAGCGTCGCGGACAACCACAACAGCGTCGGGGACCCCTCTGGACGGCAGTCCAGCGCCGCGTACTGCCTGCCCCGCGGTCATCCCGGCAGCGACCCGGATCGGGGCTGCTGGCAAGGAGCTGGCAGGGGCGCTCATCGCGGGCTCTCCAAACTTTTCAGGGCGCTACGGACGTGGTCGGGGCAGAGCGGTGGCACTGACCGCGACCATGCTATCCGTGCCGACCCTCATCCCCCGATACCAATGGGGCTAACAAGCCACCCGCACTCGATGTTCATCAAGCCCCCCGCCCACTCGAGCACGCCGAACATCCATAACGTCACCACCACGATCGCCATCGTCAAGGCTGCACCCAGCACCTGCACCCACAGGCCCTGCTCTTTGAACCAGCCCATGACCGTGTCATAGCGGGCCCGCGCGTAAGCCAGCAGTTTCCGTGCCCATTCGAATTCGGTGGCCAGAATGGCCAGGCCGATGAACACGATCGCCCACCCCGGGCCCGGGTACGGGATGGCGATGATGCCCACCGCGAGGACAAGAACGCCGACCACACCGACCACACCGCGATAGCAAAGGTCGACGAACCGCCGTCCACGCAATCGGTCGCGCCAGCGCGCCCATCGGCGCACGATCTGCTTGCCTTCGTCACTCATGTTGCCGTCGTCACTCATGGCTGTCCGGGCTTCAGCTTGACGAACAGGGCATGCCCTTCTGCCAGCACGTCGCCTCCACTCAAGATCCGGCCAGAGACGAAGATCTTGCGACCCTCGATGGCGTCGATACCGGCGTCAATCTGGAGCTGTTTTTCCACCGGGGCGACATTCCGGTAGTCAACATGCAGGAAAGCGGTGCGCTGAGCCTGGCCGTGGGTGAGGCGGTAAGCGGTGAAACCGAGCACCGAATCGAACAACATGGCCACCGCGCCACCATGGGCGGCGCTATTGCGGCCGAGGTGGTACCGGCGGAACAGCACATCTCCAACGACGCGGCGATCCTCAGTGATATGCAGATCCGTGGGCACCTGCAAGATGTTGCCTCGATTGGGCAGGTCCATCCGGCGACCCGACGGAGATGTCCACTCGTCGGTTTCGTAGGGCGCGAGCAGCTGCGACGCCTTCTCAACCAGGTTGGCGGCTTCAGTGATCACCTCATCGGGTGCGTTGGCCGCACGCGCGTGATCCTGTAGCCCACGGACGGCTTCGATAAACCGCCCGTAGTCGAGCCCACCACTGGTGGTGGGCTGTGGCTGATCGAATCCCCCGCCAGCGTGTGCATCGGCGGATTCATTGGCACTCACCCGCCTACCGTATGGGTTGTCTCAGCCGTCGACCGCGCCGGCTTTGCCCAGCGAGTCAAACTCGGCGTGCGTGAACTCGTTCTGGGCCGCAGCGACGTTGTCCTCCAGATGTGCGGCCTTGGACATCTGCCGAATGGGCGAGTGCGCCGGTGGTCGAGGTCACGATGACGACACTATGCCGACGGTGACAAGCTGACATCTGTGAGGCTGAACGATCTTTCTGACATGCCGTTGACGTATTCCGAGGTAGGAGCCACCGCGGGGGCGATGCCCGCCGGATACCGCCATCTTCGCAAATCGTCGGTGATCGGCGGCGGTCGTGAGCGCTTCGACGAGGCTGCGGCACAGGGCATGCGCTGGGGAATGTTGCGCGGGGCGGGTTTGCGCGTGACGGCCACCACCGAGGTGGCCGAGGTTGGTTCGGAGGTGTTGGTGCACCTCGGGCCGGTGGTTGCGCCGTGCCGGGTGGTCTACGTCGTTGACGAACCCGACCGAAGCGGTTTCGCTTACGGGACGCTGCCCGGGCACCCCGAATCTGGCGAGGAGCTGTTTCTAGTCCGCTACGGCCCCAAAGGAGACGTCATTGCCGAGGTGAGCGCATTCTCCCGGCACGCAACGTGGTGGAGTCGGCTGGGCGCTCCGCTCACCTTGCTGGTACAGCGACTAGTTACTAATCGCTACCTGCGGGCGCTGTGATTTCGCCGGCCTCACTGGACCGGGCGCATCGGATGGAAGAGACGGGGCCTGCCCCCGGTTGGGTTGGCTCCTGAACTGTGAGGACTCGCCCTTGCTGACAGGATTGCACCCACCGGATTAGCGCCCACAGTGAGAGTTTCGACGACGCCGTTGCTTTTGGTGTCGATCACCGACGCGTTGTCTTTGCCGGTACCGTTTAGCGCGCAACGGTTTCCCGAACACTCCTTACAGCAGGCGAATTGGTGGCTTTGCCTTTCCGTTTCCTCTGGAATCAGCCAGATAACTCTAAAGCTGATTGCTACGGGGAGTCCCACCGGTCGCGACGCTGCCCAAGGTGTTGAGTTCCGGTGACCATCGGTTCGTTGACCAACACCTTGGGGATGTCGGCATTGATCGCGGAGCGGGCCGGATCTCCATGAGAGGCGGACCAACCTGTGTCCACGCAGATGAGGTCGGTCGGCACCGGAATCTCGTTCGGCAGCGGTACTGGCAGGCCCGGAATCGGCGGAATATTCAACGAGGGGGGCGAGACCAGGTTGGACAGGCCCGTCGCTGCCAAAGGGGTCAGCTGATTCGCTGCAGCTGGCACACCCGCATCGACGGCTGCGGCAGCACCCGGCACCCGGACCGGAGGCGGTGGCAGCGCCCCAGTCACTGACGACACGCCGTCTTGCACGGCGCGAAGCACACCGGGCGGCGTGAGCAGGTCAGAGACCGCCAAGGAGCTGCCAGACGTACCGGGAATCGGCAACTGCGGTGTGCCGGTGTTGACGCCGATCGATGACGGCGGGACTAGCGCCGTCGGCGGCACCGGATTGTTGACCGCCGCACTAGCCGATGACGGCGGCACCGGCAGTGCCGGCGGCGTCAAAGTAGGCGCTGGGGCTCCCACGGGATCACTGGGAGCGGGCAGCGTCGGCGGCGCGACGGTTACGGCAGGAATCGTTGCTCCGCCCCCCGGGACCGATGGAACGGGCGGCGGCACCACACCAGCCTCACCGAAGACCGGAGCCCCTGGCACACCCACACCAGGCGGAGTCACCACACCCGCCTCAGCAACAACCGGAGCACCCAGCGGAGCAACATCCCCAGAAGCCGTCGCAAGCGGAGCACCCGGCACACCCACACCAGGCACATCCACACCAGGGGGCGTCACCACACCGGCCTCACCCACAACCGGAGCACCCAGCGGAGCAACATCCCCAGAAGCCGTCGCAACCGGAGCACCCGGCACACCCACACCAGGCACATCCCCAGAAGCCGTCGCAAGCGGAGCACCCGGCACACCCACACCAGAAGGCGTCACCACACCCGCCTCACCAACAACCGGAGCACCCGGCACACCCACACCAGGCACATCCCCAGAAGCCGACGCAAGCG
>DAOUYK010000047.1 GCA_030666145.1 Mycolicibacterium sp.
GATGGGTGCGCACACTCCCAACACCAGACCCATGTCGTGGTAGAAGGGCAGCCACGATACAAGCGTGGTGTCAGGCGGGGCGGGAGTCTCCGCGAAGAAGCTCCGCATCAGTTGCTCGAAATTCACAGTGAGGTTGCGGTGCGAGACCATGGCACCGGTCGGCGCTCTGGTTGAACCCGAGCTGTACTGCAAGTATGCGATATCCGGCAATTCAGCCAGCTCAAGGCTCGGTGTGCCCTCGTCATCCAAGTTCAATGAATCGATCTCGATGATCTTCGGCGCGGTGCCCGGAATGGGCTGAGCGACATAGCTGCGGGCATCCTCCGCGACGGCGGACGTAGTGAGCACCACCGTGGGCTCCGTATCGGCAAGAACCGCGCCCACCCGGCCACCGCTGGCGCCCCGATACGGCAACGGTAAAGGAACCGCGACAAGTCCCGCCTGCATGGCCCCCAGGAAGGCCTGGATGTAGCCGAGGCCCTGCGGGGCCAGTATCAGCGCCCGGTCACCGACCGACCCATGAAGCCGGATCGCTCGTGCCGCGTTCAGTGTTTGGCGTGACAGCTGCGCCCACGTGAGACTCTCGCGAACACCCGCAGGGTCGTTGACGTGATCGGTGAATGTGTAGGCGATATCGTCGGGGCGCAAGCTGGCGCGTCCGTGCAGCATCGACAGTATTGATGTCTGAGACGTATGGGTCACGCTATGTCCGTACCAAATGTCCGTACCAACTCGTCTAGTCCGCGTCCACGCAGCGATCGTCCTATTGTGGATTGGCGAAATAGCGGCTCAATCATCCCCAACTCCTGACCGCTTCGATTCGATTCGTAGTTTCACATACACCGCAGCATCCGCTGGCGCGTCGACCGCTGTCAGCCGACTTCAGCTGGCGCCGGCGACTCCGAAGACCCCGACGGCCGCGGCCCCATCCGTGACGGCCACCAGTTCGCCTTGCCGACCAGTGCCGCGATGGCCGGCACCGTGATGGTGCGCACCACGAAGGTATCCAACAGGATGCCCACACCGATCACGAAACCGCCCTGGACGACGAGGCCGATGCTGGAGAACATCAGACCGGCCATCGAAGCGGCGAAGATCAGACCTGCTGCGGTGATCACACCACCAGTCGAACCCAAGGTGCGGATGACACCGTATCGAACGCTGTGTGGAGATTCGTCCCGCATTCGCGAGACAAAGAGCATGTTGTAGTCGGAGCCAACGGCAACCAACACCACGAAGGCCAGCGGCGGCACGCTCCAATGCAACGGTTGGCCGAGTATCACTTGGAACGTCAGAACGCCAATACCGATGGCCGCGAAATACGATACGACAACCGAACCGACGAGATAGAGCGGCGCGATGATCGAACGCAGCAACACGGTCAACGTCAGCAGGACGACGCAGAGGGCAGCGACGATGATGAATCGGATGTCGCGCTCGTAATAGTCACGTGTGTCGCGCAGCGAGGCGGGGAATCCGCCCATCGATATCGTCGCGTCGGCGAGAGTCGTGTTGGGTTGGGCACCCCGGGCGATGTCATTGATCGTATTGACCTGGTCCATCGCCTCGGTACCGAACGGGTTGAGTTTGGTTTGGACCAGATAGCGCACGGAGTGTCCGTCTGGCGAAATGAAAGCCTCGGCGGCCTTTTGAAACTCCACTGCATTCAGCACTTCGGCCGGGATACTGAAGCCCGCCATTGAGGAGCTGGCCGCATTGTGCCGCATCAGCAACAGGAAATCCGAGGCCTCAGTGAGTCCGGATGCCATCACGTCGACCTGCTCGACCAGTTCGTCAACTCCGTCGGACACCTGTCTGCTTCCGTCGGCCAATTGGTCGGCGCCCTGCCGCAAGTCCGTCAACCTCGTCTGGGCGCCGCCAGGTTTATCCAACCCGAGCGCGCGGACGGTCTTGTTGGCGGCGCCGAGTGCACCGTTCAGCTGGCTGACTGTGGAGTTGAGAGTTTGACTGTCGCCGAAACCCCGTAACTGAGCACCAAGTTCGTTGATCTGGTCCAGGCTTCCGTCATTACGCGCAGCGACTAACTGCTGAAACTGGCCGCGGGTGCTGGTGCAGGAGGGGTCGGCGTCGCAGACCGGGTTGCGTTGCAGTGCGTTCAGGACCGGGCCTATCCAGGCGAACATGTCCCTCATGGCAGCGAAATTCACGCCCATGGAAACTCCGAGCTCATTGACGCTCTGGACGAGTGCTGCCGCAGTTGCGACGTCCCGCACCAGCTTGTCGCCTCCGTATTGGCTTCTCGCCGACGAGAGTGCGTTGGCCAGACTTTGCATACCGGGGACGATCGCGTTGACCTCTGCGCGTACGTCGCTGAGGCTGTCGGCGAGCTTATTGGCGCCGGCTGTCAGTTTGTCGAGGTCGTCGGTGCGCTCACCGATCAGGGCGGCACCATCGGCCAGACGGTCTCCGACGATGCCCGCCTGGAAGGTGGCCCGGAACTCGGGAGGCACCTCTCCCAGCGGCCTGGTGACGCCACTGACCAGGGAAACGTCCGGCAATTGGGCAATGCGCGATGCCATTTGCTCCAAGTCCGCCAGAGCTTGCGGCCTACGCAGGTCGTGTCGCGACTGGACAAGAATGTATTGCGGGATGGACTGGCTGATGGGGAAATGGCGCTCCATCGCGGCATACCCGACCGAACTCGGCGCCGACGCCTCTACGACCTTGCGATCGTCGTAGTTGAAGCGGGCAAAGGCCGCACTGCTGGCCAGCAGGACCAAGACCAGCACGCTGGCAACCAGATGCGGGACCGGCCGACGCACGATGCGGATGCCCGAACGTCTCCAGAACCGAGCGGTCAGTTCGCGTCGGGGCTTGACCCACCCGCGCGGCCCGGCGAGCATCAGTATTGCCGGTAGCAGGGTCAGTCCGGCCAGGTAGGCAACGCCGATACCGATAGCCGATGACACACCGACGGATCTAAAAACCCCCATCTGGGCGAAGTTCATGACCAGGAAAGTGACGCCTACTGTCGCCGCAGATGCGGTAATGACCTTTCCGATCGAGATCATCGCCGACTTGACCGCCTGATCGAAGTCAGCACCCGAGCGCAGATAGTCGTGATAGCGGCTGATGAGAAAGACCGCGTAGTCCGTTCCGGCGCCGGCCATGATCGCGCTCAAAAATACGATGGACTGGTTGGAGACGCCCGCGCCGGTGAGTTGGGAGTATCCGGCCACTACGGCCTGCGCGATCATCAGCGACGATCCGATCGTCACCAGCGGCAGCAGCATGGTGATTGCGCTGCGATACACCAGCAACAGCACTCCGAGGACCAGCACGGCGATCGCGATCTCTATGGGGAGGCGATCTTGCTCACCAGCGACGGTGAGGTCAGCGACGGTGGCCGCGGGGCCGGTGACATAGACGGTAAGTGATCCGCCTTTAGGAACTTGGTGTTGGATAATGTCGGCAACTCGGTTGTACGAGTCGAAGGCCCGCGGTGTGCCCAACTCACCCTCAAGGCTGACCGGCAACACCCAAGTTGTCTTGTCTTCGCTGGTCAAAAACTTACGCAGTTGTGGCGTGCTGAGGAAATCCTGGACAGCCACGACATCGGTGATGTCGTGGCGCAATGCGCCCACCACCTTGCGGTAGACGACTTCGTCTCCCGGCTTGAGCCCGGTTTCATTGATGAAAGCAACTACGAGAAGGTTGTCCGAACCCGCTTCTTGGAATGCCTCGGCCATCTTTGTCGCATTGACACTGGACGGTGCGTCGCTGGGCAGGATGACGAGCGGATGTTTCTCGGCCATCTCGCCCAGCGATGGGAACGACAGCGGTAGGGCGATGGCCAACGCGACCCAGACCCCGATGACGGCCCAGGACCATCGGACCACGACATCGGCTAGCCGCCGCATATCGCCCTCACCCTCGCCTGGAAACGGCGATATGGCCCGAAAGCGGCCAATCGGCTCGCCGGAAATCCATCGCCTGCGAAGTGCTCCACGCTACGCGACGCGCCCCCAGCGCCCACTGTCAGCGACGAGCGTGGACACGGACTTCATCGCCTGCATGTAGCGGGCAACTGACTTCTCGGCGACCGGATTATCGGGATGCATAATCGCCATCACCGTACCCTCGCCATATCGGAAGATGTAGATGGTCAGTTGATACGAAAAACGGCCATCGGGGTAAATTCCGATATTGTCCGCAAGGCCTAATTCACCGGCTGCGAGAATTGCATTGAGCGGGGCTGCGCCACCATGCAGGAAATTCGACACTGGGAAGTTCGGGGGCGGCCAACTCAACCACGGCGCCAACTCCAACACTCGGTAATACGGCACTTTGGCCATCTTCAGACCCGAGTCGAAAGAAGCCTGCGCTGCGGCCGCGGCCTCGTCGAACGAGGCTGCGCCGATCGGGACGGTTATCGGGATCAAGCCGGTAAACCAACCCTGCGTCATAAAATTGTCCGTGGCGGTGCGGGAATCCCTCGGGGTTAGCCCGTAGTAGGTCAGCGCACCTGTTAATTCATGCTCTACCTGTGCCAGACAGGCGAACAGACCGCCGACGAAGCGTGAGCCGGCGGCCGAGCAGGAAGACTCGAAGCGTTCCGTCTGTGCGTTATCCATCAGGATTTCAGAGGACATGCCGCTGCTGGTCGCCTCAAGGGGATTGCCCAGCGGAAGCGGGAACTCAGGAAAGCCACCACCGTTTTCCTCCGCGAAGTCGATCCACGCCCGCACTTCGGGAGAATCTACGGTCAATTCTGAGGTCGACGCACGCTCACGGATGCAGAAGTCGTCGAAGCTGCCGGCATCGGGAAGCGTGAGGTTCTGTCCGCTTCCGCTCCGCGCCGCATACATTCCATTGGCTTCCAACATCGTTGTGCCGATCAACGTCGCGTCCCCGTGAACGTGGTCCATGGAAGCAAAAAAAGTGAAGTGATCTTCGTGTTGGATTATCCCGAACGTGAAGCATCCCCACTCCAAGGGATTCGGAATGGCCACCACATGGGCGTGTATCTCCTCGACCGCCATGTTTCCGTGATCGATCGGCACGAATTCAATGTCCGCCGGATCCTCGATAGCGTGCCGGATAAACTCTCCATCACCGGCGTCTTCGAACCAACTGCGGAACGTGTCGTGCCGACGCAGGTAGGCGTTGACGGCGTAATCCATGGCAGAAATATCGCATCGCCCGGGGACATCGCAGCTGGCGACGATTTGCCGGGAGAAGTTCCGTCCGGCGGCTATCTGCTCGCAGTAGTTGCGAAGATGTTGGCGCTGCATGTAGCTAACCGGCACCGAACTGACCTGGGCTTGTCTAGCCTTTTCCTGAGCTACTGGCGTCGGGTGCCAGGAGGTCACCAAGCCCGGACTCAATTCCCACTCTTTAAGCGCCCCAACCGTGATCTTCCCGATGCGCAAAAGGTCGTCCTCCCTGCTCGGCCGGGTCGGATCCGGCTTCACCGCTGTTACGTTTAACATACCTAAGGCTCATTTGCCCTAGACGCTGCGCTGACAGCCGCTCAAGAGGGCACGAATGGGTGTATTTGTTAGCTAGCAGCTATCCTGGCGCAGTGAACAGCGATATCTTGACCGCCCAAGATCCGAACGAGCAGGCTCCTCGTTTTGCCATCGTCGGCTACGCAGCCCGTTTTCCAGGTGCCGAGGATGCCGGTGAGTTCTGGGATCTACTGCGCGAGGGCCGCGACGCGATATCGGAGGTGCCCGAGGACCGCTGGGACGTCGACGAATTCTTCGACCCGGAGCCTGGCGCTGCCGGCAAGGTTGTGACCCGCCGCGCGGGATTCGTCGATGACGCGACAGGGTTCGACGCCCCGTTCTTCGGTATGTCGACCCGCGAGGTCAGGTTGATGGATCCACAGCATCGGCTCCTGCTGGAGATGGCGTGGCGTGCGGTGGAGCATTCAGGCACCGCACCCTCTGCGTTGGCCAACACCAACACCGGTGTGTTCGTCGGTTTGGCCACCCACGACTACCTGGAAATGGCCTCCGGCGTGCTGGCTTACCCCGAAATCGAGGCCTATCTGGCCATAGGTACGTCGAATGCGGCAGCAGCAGGACGAATCAGCTATCGGTTGGGGCTGCAGGGACCTGCGGTCGCCGTCGACACGGCGTGCAGCTCCTCACTGGTAGCAATTCATCAGGCGTGCCAAGCGCTGCGTTTAGGCGAATGTGACCTTGCGCTGGCCGGCGGGGCGAATGTCCTGCTCGCGCCCGCGACCATGATCACGTTCTCCAACGCGAACATGCTCGCACCCGATGGCAAGTGCAAGACATTCGACGCGGCCGCCGACGGCTACGTGCGTGGCGAGGGTTGCGGTGTGATCGTCATCAAGCGACTTGAGGACGCGATCAGCGATGGCGACCGGATTCGGGCCGTCATCCGTGGCAGCGCTATCAATCAAGACGGTGCGTCGGGTGGCTTGACGGTGCCGAACGGCGTTGCTCAGCAACGGGTGATCGCCGATGCCATAGCGCGCGCAAATCTCGAACCCAGCGATGTCAAATATCTCGAAGCACACGGCACCGGCACATCTCTGGGCGACCCGATCGAGGCCCAAGCCGCAGGTGCGGTGCTCGGCGCTGGGCGCGAAGCCGCAGACCCGCTGTTGATGGGCTCAGTCAAGACGAATATCGGACATCTGGAGGCAGCCGCAGGTATCGCGGGTGTCATCAAGGTCATCCTCTCTCTCGAGAACGAGTTGCTGCCGCAGCACCTGCACTTTGAGAACCCATCGCCCCACATTCCCTGGAGCCGGCTTGCGGTGCAGGTGGTCAAGGAGGCCACCGCATGGGAACGCTCCGGACGGCCGCGTATTGCCGGCATCAGCTCATTCGGATTCGCCGGGACAAACGCGCATGTCATCCTCGAAGAGGCACCCGAGGAGGCCATCCAGCCCGCCGGGGCAGCTCCCGGGGTGGATGTCGCCGCCGGGGCGGTTGCACGGTTCAGCATTCTTCCGCTGTCGGCGCGGACGTCTACCGCCCTGACCAAACTTGCCGATGAATACCGCGGCTGGATGAGCGCGCACCCGGAGGCCGCCCTAGCCGACGTCTGCTTCACCGCCGGGGTCGGCCGATCGCACCTCGAGCACCGGGCCGCGTTGGTAGTCAATTCGCGAGAATCGGCCGTCGAGCTGCTCGGCGCACTCGCCGACGACCGGCCGGCGCCGGGTCTAGTTCGCGGAGACTCATACGACACACCGAAGACGGCCTGGCTGTTCACCGGTCAAGGCAGCCAGTACCCGGGCATGGCCCAGGAGTTGTACGAGACCGAGTCAGTGTTTGCCGAGACGTTGGATCGTGTCGCGGCTACCGTCGCGAATGTTCTTGACAAGCCGTTGTTGGAAGCGATCTTCAGCGCGGATGACCCGGACAGCGAAGATACGCTGCGGCAGACCACATACGCACAGCCCGCCTTGTTCGCGGTGGAGATGGGCTTGGCCCGCCTCTGGCAGTCGTGGGGTTTCGAACCCGACGTCGTGCTGGGCCACAGCGTCGGCCAGTATTCGGCGGCCTGCGTTGCCGGCGTGTTCAGCCTTGAGGACGGCGCGCTGCTGATGGCCGAACGCGGCCGCCTGTTCGGCAGTTTGCCTGCCGGTGGTCGCATGGCTGCGGTATTCACCGCCGCCGACCGCGTGGAGAGCCTGGCCGACGAGTTTCCGAAGCTGTCGGTCGCGGCCTACAACGGCACCAACACCGTATTATCCGGACCCGCAGAGGATCTGGAGAAAGCGGTCACCGGTCTAGCGGCCGACGGTGTCCGCTGTGACTGGTTGGACACCAGCCATGCGTTCCACTCGTCGCTGCTGGACCCGATCCTGGACAAGTTCGAGTCGTTTGCAGATCAGTTCAATTTCAACACTCCACAGCGAATTCTGATCGACAACCGCACCGGTACCGCGCTCGGTAGGAGCGTGGCGCTCGATGGCAATTATTGGCGCCGTCACGCCCGCCAACCGGTGCAATTCGGCAAGAGCGTACGCACCCTCGCCGAGATGAATTGCAAATTGTTGCTCGAGATCGGCCCACGACCGGTACTCACTGCCGCGGCTCTGGGAGCATGGCCAGACCCAGCCACCGCACCGCGGGTAATCACGTCTCTGCGCCAAAAGACCGCCGACCACAGACAGATCACCGAAGCCGTCGCCGACGCGTACGTCTTGGGTCACCTGCCTGAGTTCGCCGCCTTCCGGCCACCGCAGGCACGAAAGGTCAACCTACCCACCTACCCGTTCGAGCACCGCCAGTACTGGTTCAGCGACGAACGCGATAAGACCGGGCGTCAAGCCAACCAGCAGCAGCACCTGGGCGCGCGCACCCAGGCTGTGGGGCTTCTTGAGGATGGCCGGATAGACGAACTCGCGACCCTACTCGACGGCGCCAGCGGCGATCCGGAGACCCTGAACGTTCTGACCAAGCTTGCGGCACAACATAATCAGCAACGCAAAGCCCAGTCCGTCGCCGACGACCGCTACGAGATCCGCTGGGACAGATCCCCTGCTCCCCTCTCCAGCACGGAGGCCGACGAGGGAACCTCCTGGGTTCTTGTCGGCGATGACCCCGACGCAGTCCAGCCATTGGTCGACGTGCTGGCCGTACGCGGCCATCGGCACCGGATCGTGGGTCTGCCGATGTCCGACGCCGACGAGGAAAAACTTGCAGACGCGTTACGCGCTGCGGCGTTGGAAGACCGCAAGCTACGCATAGTGAATGTCGCGGCCCTCGACACGGACCTGGGCTCTACCAACGGGCCCTCGATGCAGTCACTGTTGCGGATGCAGCACCGGGTCTTGGGTGGAACACGGCGGCTTTTCCGTGCCACGGCCGCCGCTCAACTGCCCAGTGCCATCTGGGTAGTGACTCGTGGCGCACAGCGAGTAACCGACGCTGACACAGTGGTGCCGGATCAAAGTTGCCTATGGGGATTCGGTCGTGCCGCAGCGCTGGAACTCCCGCACGTCTGGGGCGGACTGGCTGACTTGCCGGCAGGCAGGGAAAACGGGGCCGACGAATGGTCTCCGTTGATCGATCGGATCACGACGCAGGGCGACTCGGCTATCAAAGAAGACCAAGTCGCGTTGCGCGATCAAGCGGTCTACGCTCCACGGCTGGTTCGGCGGACTGATCAGCCCAGCGGGACACCGCTGGAACTACGTTCCGAAGCAACGTATCTGGTGACCGGCGGGCTGGGGTCGATCGGACTGGAGATGGCCGGATATCTAGCCGCCAATGGTGCCCGGCATCTGGTCCTGACCAGTCGACGCGCGCCCAGCGATGCAGCTCAACAGCGCATCGATGCGTTGAGCACACAAAACGGCTGCGAATTCCGCGTCTTTACTGCCGATGTCGCCAACGCACACGATGTGGCACGCCTGTTGACCAACGTACGTGCCGAGCTACCTCCATTGGCGGGCATCATTCATGCCGCCGGTGAAATCGGCAACACTCCGCTGATCAACCAGGACGACGCCGAAGTGGATCGCGTCTTCGCTGGAAAAGTTTGGGGTGCTTGGCATCTGAGCGAGGCAGCGGCTGAGCTTGGGCTGGACTTCTTCGTCGGCACCTCATCAATCGCTTCCGTGTGGGGCGGATTCGGCCAGACGTCCTACGCCGCGGCGAATGCGTTTCTGGACGGGCTGGCCTGGCGCCTGCGCGAACGGGGCGTGTCGGGGGTCAGCGTCAATTTCGGCCCGTGGTCGGCAGGCATGGCCGACGCGGAGTCTCGCGCTAAACTGGAACAGCGCGGGGTCCGGACGTTGTCACCTACCGATGCGCTAGCGGGTATGGCCGACGTCCTGGCCGCTTCTTCGGCCGATGCGACAACGCCGGCTCCCGCGCAAGCGGTTGTCGCCCGGATAGATTGGGCCCGCTTCTTACCGCTCTACCTGCAAGCAGGACACAGGGCCTTTCTCACCGAATTGGAGCGGGAGGTTCCCACCCAGCTGACACCCGGGGCACTGTCGGTAACCCCCTCGGGGAGGACCCAGCTAGTCGAACGGCTCACCAACGCGCCGGTGCAGCAGCGCAAGAAGCTGCTGACCGATTATCTGCGCAACGCCGTCTCAGAGGTCACTCGCGTAGACGCCGCCGCAATCCGTGTGGAAGCGGGGTTTTTCGACCTCGGCATGGATTCGCTGATGGCCGTCGAATTGCGGCGCCGGATCGAAGAAGGTGTGGGCAAGGAAATACCGGCCACCCTGGCGATGGATCACCCTCGCCTGTCCGACGTGGCCGACTACCTGCTCGGCGAAGTGCTCGGGCTCGCTGAGCAGGCGCCCGCCACCGCACGGCCCCAGTTGGCCTCAGCAGTGAGGACCCAGGCAGACGAACCCATCGCGATCGTCGCAGTATCGTGCCGTTTCCCCGGCGCGCCCGACCCAGAAGCTTTCTGGGAGGTGCTGGCCGGCGGCCTCGACGCGATCCAGGAAGTCCCGGAGGACCGATTCGACATCGACGAGTTCTACGACGCGGATCCGGATATGCCGGGCAAGACTTACACGCGCTTTGGCGGATTCCTGGACGGAATCGACGGATTCGATCCGGAATTCTTCGGCATCTCGCCCCGCGAGGCTGTGTGGATCGAGCCCCAGCAGCGGCTGATGCTCGAAACCGCGTGGGAAGGCCTAGAACGCGCCGGGTTGGCGCCAGAGGCGCTGCGCGGCAGCCGGACCGGCATCTTCGTTGGGGTAGCAGCCAACGAGTATGCGCATCTGCTTTCCGCCGAGTCTATCGAGAAGATCGAACCTCACTTCATCACCGGCAACGCGCTCAACGCCATTTCTGGTCGGGTCGCCTTCGCGCTGGGCCTCGAAGGCCCTGCAGTGGCGGTCGATACCGCATGCAGCTCGGCGTTGGTGGCGGTTCATCAAGCCTGCCAGGCGTTGCACTCCGGTGACTGTGACATGGCGCTGGCCGGCGGTGTGAACGTCTTGCTGAGTCCGGTGACAATCGTCGCCGCCTCGCGCGCCAGGATGCTATCTCCCGTCGGACGCTGCAAGACCTTCGACACCTCCGCTGACGGCTACGTGCGCAGTGAAGGCTGCGGAGTTCTTGTTCTCAAGAGGCTGAGCGACGCGGTACGCGATGGCGATCAAGTTTGCGCCGTCATCCCCGGTAGTGCAGTGAACCAGGACGGCGCGTCGAGCGGTTTGACTGTGCCCAATGGCGGTGCACAGCAACGGCTTATCGGTTCGGCGCTGGACCGTGCCGGTTTCGCAGGCGGGGATGTCGATTACCTCGAGGCGCACGGGACAGGCACCCCGCTGGGAGACCCGATCGAGGCCCAGGCTGCCGCAGCCGCCTATGGCGAGTCGCGTGATGCTGACCGGCCGTTGTTGATGGGATCGGTCAAGACCAACATCGGTCACCTTGAGTCAGCTTCCGGTGCCGCGGGTCTGATCAAAGTCGTATTGTCGCTACAGCACGGGTTACTACCCCAGAGCCTGCACTTTGAGAACCCGTCGCCGCACATCCCGTGGGACTCGCTGCCGGTGCGGGTCGTGGACAAGGCGACTCCATGGCAGGCCGACGGAAGACCCCGGCGCGCCGGGGTGAGTTCCTTTGGTTTCACCGGAACGAACGCGCACGTGCTGATCGAGGAAGCACCACCGCAACCGCCTGAGAGCGCTCAGAGTATCGAGTCCTCCAGCGATGAAGGCGCGGCAGACCTGGAAACTGCCGTTGCGGTGACCCCGGAGCCGGACGCCGATGAGCAGCCGGTCCATGTGCTCGCGCTTTCCGTGCGGTCGCCGGAAGCGCTGACGGCGTTGGCGCAGCGTTACGAGACCTGGCTGAGCGCCCACCCCGACAGCGACCTCGCCGACGTTTGCTTCACCGCCGCGACGGGCCGTTCGCATTTCGAACATCGCGCCGCGCTCGTGGTGGACTCAGTCGAAGGTGCGCGCGCGGGCCTTGCCGACTTGGCCATAAACCGCACGCGGCCCGGGATCATGCTGGGCGCGCACACCCACCACCCGACGACGGCTTGGTTGTTCACCGGCCAGGGCAGTCAGTATCCGGGGATGGCGCGTGAGTTGTTCGACGCTGAGCCGGTTTTCGCCGAAACGGTGACACGTTGTGCGGATGCGCTCAAAGACGTCTTGCCGCACCCATTGCTGGAGGTGCTGTTCGCCACCGACCGCGAAACCGGTGGTGCAGCCGGAGAGCGGCTGCGGCACACGTCGTTTGCGCAGCCGGCGCTCTTCGCTATCGAGATGGGTTTGGCCCGGCTCTGGCAGTCATGGGGCATCGAGCCCGACGTGGTGCTGGGGCACAGCGTCGGCCAGTACACCGCGGCATGTGTGGCGGGCGTGTTCAGCCTCGAGGACGGCGTGCGGCTGATGGCCGAGCGCGGCTGGATGTTCGGCAGCCTGCCCGAAGGTGGACGCATGGTGGCGGTGTTCACAGACGCCAAGCAGGTCGAGGCGGTGGCCAGCGACTACCCACGAGTGTCGGTCGGGGCCTACAACGGGCCCAATACCGTGCTCTCGGGTCCCGGTGAGGATCTGGAGTTGATAGTCGGACGCTTTGGTGACGAGGGGATCCGCTGCACCTGGCTGGAAACCAGCCACGCCTTCCACTCCGAACTATTAGACCCGGTGCTCGATGAGTTCGAGTCCTACGCCGCGCAGTTGCAGTATGCTCCGCCGACGTTGCCCGTGGTCTGCAACCGCACCGGCGCCGTACTCACAGCCCAGACGCCGCTGGATGCGCGCTACTGGCGGAAGCATTCCCGCCAGCCCGTGCAGTTCGCCGAAAGTGTGCGAACGGTGGCAGCGCTGGGATGCTCGGTATTGATGGAGATCGGTCCGCAACCGGTGTTGACCGGGGCGGCGGTGCAGGTCTGGCCTGAGCACTTGCCCGCTCCGCGTGCCATCGTCTCCTTGCGCAAAGGCGTCGGGGATCGACGTCAGATCGCTGATGCGCTGGCCGCGGCCTACGTCAGCGGCCACCGACCCGATTTCGCGGCGCTGCATCGTCAGACCCGTCGCAGACTGCAGTTGCCCACCTATCCTTTCCAGCGCCGCCGTTTCTGGCCCAAGACTTCCGGAGCCGTCGGCTCCGATATCCACGGGGCAGCGGTGTCTGGAATCCTGGGCAACGAGAAAGACCTCGCCTCTGGCGAGCGCGTCTACACCAGCAGGCTGTCGGTCAAGTCACAGCCCTGGCTGTCCGACCACGTCATCTATGACACAGTGGTCGTCCCCGGGGCCACGTATGCCGCGATGGCGCTGGCGGCCGTTGGTCCGCCGGCGCGGGTCAAAGACATCTTCTTCTACGAACCGATCGTCTTGCCCGAGAAGAGTTCTCGTGAGGTACAGCTGACGCTGCATCCTCTGGATGGCTCGGCCGAGAACGAGGGCAGCTGGAGTTTCAAGGTGCACAGCCGCCCATACGGTGAACGTGGCGCCGAATGGTCGTTGAATGCCGACGGCACAGTCAAGAGCGGCATCACCGACAGCGCTGAGATCACTGAGAGCGCCGAGATCGCCGACCAGCCGGAATCTGACAAGACCGAACCCCTCGACGAAGCAATTGAGCGGCTCGAGCGGATGCGTCCACAGGAGTTGTTCGAGACGTTCGCCGACATGGAGCTGGCATGGGGGCCGACCTGGTCTGGCTCTCTGAAATCGCTGTGGCTCGGCGATGGTGAAGCGATCGGTGACATCGTCGTCGGTGAAGAACTCGCCGAGGAGCTCGGAAGCGAGCCGATGCACCCGGTGCTGATGGACTTGTGCACCGGAGTCGCCTTCCCGGCGTTCCCGGCGCTGCTCGCGGCTGAGCAGGGAGTAAAGGATTTGTTCCTGCCTTTGAGGTACGGGCAAGTGGCGCTCCGCGAGCGTATGCCCCGGCGGTTCTATTGCCGCGCAAGGTGGCACAGTAGCGATCTCGCCAGCGAAACCCAGGTCTTCGACCTCGATTTCGTCGATCGGGATGGCCGAGAGCTCGGAGGGATTCGTGAGTTCACGGTCAAACGTGCGCCCCGCGAGGCATTGCTTCGCGGGCTCGGCGGCGATGCCACCCGGTTGCTCTACACCCTCGGTTGGCACGAGGTGGCGATGCCGGAGCCAAGCAAGGAGACTGGAAACGCCAACGGTCACTGGCTCATTGCCGGATTCGGCGAACTGGCGGCAAGCGTTCCTGGCTGCATCCCATTCGACCGGGCCACCGACCCGGAGCCACTGGGAGAGCTGTTGACGAAAGCTCACGCGAGCGGTGTGCCGTTCTCCGGTGTCGTCTGGCGCTGCACTGTGCCGACTGCCGTGGAGAAAGGTGCCGATTTCTCGGGGGCCTTGGCGACACGGATCGAGACCGAGATCGCCAACCTGCTCAGCGCTGTGCACGCCGTGCAACGCGGCGAGGTTAAGTTGCCCGGCGGACTGTGGATCATCACCGAGCGAGCGGTGGCTACCGAATCCGGCGAGCCCGTTGATCCGGGGCAGGCCGCGCTGTGGGGCTTCGGGCGCACCACCATGAACGAGGAACCGGCGCTGCACTGCAAGCTGGTCGATTTCGACGGATCACCTGAAGCCGTCAAGGTGCTGGCCGACTTGTTGTCCGCGCCCGTCGATGAGCCGGAACTCGCACTGCGACAAGGGAAACTGCTGGCCTCCAGGTTGTTACCTTGGGCTCGCAGCGGTCATCTCACGGTGCCCCGTTCAACCGACTACGCTCTGGCTCCCACCGAGCGCGGCACCATCGACAACCTGCGTTTGACCGAAGCGGACGTGCCGCCGCCGGACGGGGGCTACGTGCAGGTCCAGGTGGAGGCGGCGGGCCTGAACTTCCGGGATGTGCTCAACGTCCTCGGCTTGTACCCGGGCGACCCAGGACCGATCGGCGGGGACTTCGCCGGCGTCGTCACACAGCTGGGTAGCGAGGTCACCACCCTGGAAGTGGGCCAGCGCGTCTACGGCTTCATGCAGGGCGCATTCTCCAGCCGGTTCAACGTTCCGGTCCAGTTGGTGGCGCCGGTGCCCGAGGGGTTGAGCCCGGCAGCGGCGGCGACTATTCCAGCGGCTGCACTCACGGCCCGACTGGCGTTCGACTGGGCGCAATTGCGCCCTGGTGATCGGGTGCTCATTCATGCTGCCAGCGGCGGAGTCGGGCTGGCGGCGATCCAGATGGCGCAGCAGCATGGCGCAATCGTCTTCGCGACCGCAAGTACCTACAAGCGCGCCACGCTGCGCGAAATGGGTGTCAAATACGTCTACGATTCGCGCACCACAGATTTCGCCGACCGCATCCTCGAGGACACCGGTGGCGAAGGTGTTGACGTGGTGCTCAACAGTCTGACTAGCGAGGGATTCGTCGAGGCGACCGTGCGGGCCACCGCCCGACACGGTCGTTTCGCCGAGATCGCCAAGCGCGACATCTGGCCCCCTGAGCAGATGGCGGCTGCCCGTCCCGATATCGCCTACGAGATCGTGGCCCTGGACACGGTGACCATTCAGGAACCTGAGCGTATTCGTGACTTGCTGACCGAGGTGTCGGCCGGGCTGGCCAGTGGCGAGTGGACATCGCTGCCCGCCGAGATCTACCCGATCACCGAGGCGAGGGCGGCGTTCCGCCGTATGCAGCAGGCACGCCACATCGGGAAAATCGTTCTGCAGATACCGAATCCGCTGCAGCCGCGCGACGATCGCAGTTATCTCATCACCGGCGGACTCGGTGCAATAGGTCTGCACACTGCGGCTTATCTGGCCCAACTCGGAGCCGGAGACATCGTGTTGACCAGTCGACGCGCGCCCAATGCGGAGGCCCAGCGCGCAATCGAGGAGATCAGCGAGCGCTATAACAGCCGCATCCACACGTTCGCGGCCGATGTCGGCGACGAGTCCGAAGTCGCGAGGCTGTTGGAGCGAATCCGAGCGGAGTTGCCACCACTTGCCGGAATTGCGCATCTGGCAGGCGTACTCGACGACGCTTTGCTGTCGCAGCAGAGCGTTGAGCGATTCCGGACGACCCTGGCGCCCAAGGCATTCGGCGCCTGCCACTTGGACCGTTTGACCAGGGAGGACGATCTGGACTTCTTCATCGTGTCCTCGTCGGTGTCCAGCGTTTTCGGTTCACCCGGTCAGTCGAACTACGCGACTGCCAATGCGCTGCTCGACGGCCTGGTCGCACAACGGCGGGCAGAAGGCTTGCCTGCCACGGGGATTAACTTCGGTCCCTGGGCCGAGGGCGGCATGGCCTCTTCAGAGGCCGCGCGCAGCAATCTTAATGCGCAGGGCCTGGCGGCTTTGGCGCCCTCAGTCGCACTGAACGCACTGGCCGAGGTTGGCGCGAACGGGACCGGGCAAGCAACCGTCATCAAAGCCAACTGGCAACGTGCGGCGAAAATGTTGGGTGCTTCTCGTCCACCGATGCTGGACCTCGTCTTGCCTCGTGAAGTCGGGGAGGTGGCCGGTGACAGTGAGTTGCTTAAGCAGCTGCAGGAGATACCGGTGGCCCAGCGTGCCGGTTTCGTGACCGAATTCCTCCAGCGCGAGGTCCAGAACTTCCTGCGGTTGGCGCAACCGCCCGCGGCATCCAGTCGGTTCTTGGACCTGGGTACGGATTCATTGATGGCGATTGAACTCCGTAACCGGTTGCACAGTCAGTTTGGCGGCGCCTTCACCATCAACGCGACAGCGGTATTCGACTATCCGACCATCGGAGGGCTGGCCGAGTATCTGGTGGCTCAGCTGCCCGATGCGGATTCGCCGCCGTCCGAGGCACAAGCC